>CAYRNH010000075.1:0-10135 GCA_964425515.1 uncultured Thiotrichaceae bacterium
CGAGCAGATGCGCAATCCCGTACTCTTCCGCGCTTTTCAGTACGTCCAGATTATCATCGATCAGTAAGGTGTTTTCTGCCACAAAGGCTTCGATGCCTTGCAGATTCTGCCAGAAGCCATCGTGCTCTTTTGCCAGGCCGATCTCGTGTGAGGTAATCATGCGATCAAAATACTGGTCCAGACCTGTTTTGTGCATTTTCAGCTTCAAACTTGCAGGGTGGGCATTGGTCACCAGCACGATACGTTTGCCGGCCTCGCGTAACGCAGCGAGAAATTCGGGTACGTTAGGATGGATAGCGATTTTGTCAGCCACTTCGTGTTTCAAACTTTCGATATCGAGCTCCAGCTCGCGGGTCCAGAAATCCACGCAATACCAGTTCAGACTGCCTCTGACCCGCGTGTAATGCTGCATCATCACGTCATTGGCATCAGCATGACTCAGCTGGTGCCTGTCTGCATAACGCTTTGGCACATGATGCAGCCAGAAATAATTATCAAAGTGCAAATCCAGCAAAGTACCATCAAGATCGAGTAAAACGGTATCAATATGGTTCCAGTTGGGGTATTTGTTCATCAACGGCTCGCGGGTATTTGCTTTGGGTCTATAGTAATATGCGCCATTATTCTATCAAACTCACAGCTTGGTTATGACCCAATCACTCAATCTAGAATCTCTGTGCCACGAATGCGTGACCATCGCGCGCCAGGCCGGTGAAAAAATCCTCGACATCTATAACAGCGAATACAGCATCGAGCACAAGGACGACAAGTCGCCACTCACCGATGCCGATATGGCCTCGCACCATGCCATTGTCGATGCACTGACGGCCCTGACTCCCGAGATTCCTGTGTTGTCGGAAGAATCCGCCAAACTGCCGTTTGCCGAGCGCCAGCAATGGGACACTTACTGGCTGGTTGATCCACTGGATGGCACCCGCGAGTTCATCAAGCGCAATGGCGAATTTACCGTGAACATCGCTTTGATCCAGAACCACAAAAGCGTCATCGGCGTCATCCATGTCCCTGTATTGAACGTGGATTATTACGCCTGGTCTGGCGGCGGCAGCTACAAAATCGAGCAGGGTGGAGCCGCGAGCGCGATCAAAGTGAAAAAACTCGATGGCGGCAAACTGACCGTTGCCGGTAGCCGTTCCCACGGTTCTGAGGAAATGCAGCGCTATATGGAAAATCTGGGTGAAGTCGATGCGATCAGCATGGGCAGTTCATTAAAATTCTGTCTGGTCGCAGAGGGCCGCGCCGATCTGTATCCGCGTCTGGGCCTGACTTCGGAATGGGATACCGCAGCCGCGCAGTGCATCGTGGAGCAGGCCGGAGGTTTTGTCACCAAAACTGACATGAGTCCACTGGAATACAACACCAAGGACAGCCTGCTCAATCCGTTCTTTTTTGTCTTTGGAGATGACAGCGTCGACTGGTCCAGCCACTTAAGCTAGCAAACCGGGGCAACGCATTCCGGAAAATCAGAGGCGTCCAGTCGGGTCATGCCACCATGGCAGCCCGGCCGGGGTTTACACTGCCGTCATATCCTGTTAAATATCTCAAACCCAGCTGCGGGCAACAGGAGACTTAATGGTCATCACATTCTACGGTGTACGCGGATCGACTCCTGCGCCCGGTCCCAGCACGGTTAAATACGGCGGCAACACTTCCTGTGTTCATATTGAACTCAGAAATGGTCGCCATCTTGTGCTGGACGCCGGCACCGGCCTGCGTCACCTGGGGAAAAAACTGCTGCAGATTCCGGATCCTGTCAATATTCTGCTATCTCATGGTCACTGGGATCATATTCAGGGCTACCCGTTTTTTGCGCCCATTTATCAGCCCGATAGAGAAATCAATGTTTACACCAGCGTCGAGTCCGGGCACCGCTTATTGTGCTCTCTGTTCGATCAGATGGATGGCAATAACTTTCCGGTCAAGGCCGACGAGCTACCCTCGAACAACACCTGCATATTCAAGGGTGCAGAAAGCGAGCTCTACGAAAAACAGATCTATGTGGTAAAAAAATCGCTGAATCATCCCGGTGGCGGCAGCGCTTATAAAATTTCGGAAGACGGCGTTACCTGCGCCTATGTCACCGATAACGAACTGGAACCACCCGGAAAAATGAATACCAGCTATGATGAATGGGTGAATTATTTGCACGGTGTCGATGTGCTGATTCACGATGCGCAGTACACCAAAGAAGACATGCCGCACAAACACGGCTGGGGACATTCATTAATTTCTCAGGTGCGACAACTGGCGGTCGATGCTGAAATTGGTACTCTGGTCATGTTTCATCACGACCCCGACCGAACCGATGCGCAACTGGATGAAATTCAGATCGAAAACGAAAAACACCTTAAATCACACCGCACACCGATACGCAGTGTAATTGCTGCCGAAGGCATGCAGATTAAACTAAGCAAACCGGTTTTTGGCGGTGATACCATTTTCAGTATCAGTTAACATTTGCCTGTAAGTATTTATAACCCCGGGATTCTCACAAAAAATGAACATACTCATCGCTGGCGGCGCCGGTTACATCGGCTCGCACATGGTCAAGATGCTGGCAAAAGCCGGTCATGACGTTATCACTGTGGACAATCTCAGCAAGGGCTATCGCGATGCGGTGAAATACGGCAGCTTTATCGAGGCCGATCTCGCTGATCGCGACGCACTGGATAGCATATTTTCACAGCACAAGATCGATGCGGTCATGCATTTCGCAGCCTTTATCGAAGTCGGTGAGTCGGTACAGAAACCCGATCTTTATTACCGCAACAATGTCGTCAATGCACAAAACCTGCTCGATGCCATGATCAAGCACAATGTGCTCAATTTTATTTTTTCATCCACTGCAGCGATTTTTGGCGAACCGCAATACACCCCGATTGACGAAGCGCATCCAAAGGCCCCGATCAATCCTTATGGCTGCTCGAAACTCATGGTCGAACAGATTCTGCAGGACTACGACCGCGCTTTCGGGCTCAAGTCCACCTGCATGCGTTATTTCAATGCCGCGGGTGCCGATCCGGAAGGCGAGCTGGGTGAACGTCATAACCCCGAGTCGCATTTAATACCTTTAATATTGCAAGCTGCTTCCGGGCGTCGTGAAGATATTAAAGTGTTCGGCCGCGACTACGATACCGAAGATGGTAGCTGCGTGCGCGATTACATTCATATCAATGATCTGTGCGCAGCACACGCACTGGCGCTGACTCGCATGCGAGAAACCCGTACCAGCGCGGCCTACAATCTGGGCAACGGCAAGGGTTTTTCGGTACAACAGGTGATTGATGCAGTGAAACGCGTCACCGGTGTTGATTTTAAAGTCACCGATGCGCAGCGTCGCGCAGGCGATCCAGCCGTGCTGGTCGCTGACTCTGCACTGGCGAAAAAAGAACTCCACTGGACCCCGCAACACGATTCACTGGACACCATCATCGAAACCGCCTGGCGCTGGGAGCAGGACTTTCTCTGCAAGTAAGCGTGCGTTCATCAGCCAGATTTTTTTGAACAAAATACCAGAAAACACAGGACGCAGATGTCTGCCATTATTTCTATTTCCAATCTGACCAAAACCTACGCCAGTGGCGCGCAGGCGCTAAAGCATATCGACCTGGAAATCCATAAAGGCGAAATCTTCGCTCTACTCGGTCCCAATGGTGCTGGTAAAACCACGTTAATCGGAATTGTCTGCGGCATCGTCACCGCTACCACCGGCACCGTGCTCGCCGATGGCCACGATATCGCGCGCGACTACCGTGCTGCACGTTCAAAAATCGCTCTGGTACCACAGGAACTCGCCACCGACATGTGGGAAACCGTGTGGCACACGGTCAGTTTCAGTCGTGGCCTGTTCGGGCTTGCCCCCGACCCGAAGTATATCGAAACCGTTTTGCGCCAGCTGACTCTATGGGATAAACGCCATAATGCTACCATGACGCTTTCCGGTGGTATGAAACGCCGGCTGATGATCGCCAAGGCGCTGGCGCACGAACCCGAAATATTATTTCTCGATGAGCCCACCGCTGGCGTCGATGTCGAACTGCGCCGCGACATGTGGAACATAGTTCGCGGCCTGCGCGAAAAAGGCACCACCATCATTCTAACCACACACTACATCGAAGAAGCCGAAGAAATGGCCGATCGCATCGGCGTCATTCTCAAAGGCGAAATGATCCTGGTTGAAGAAAAAACCGCGCTGATGAAACAGCTGGGCAAGAAAGAACTAACGCTAAGCCTGCAGGAACCGATGACCGATATTCCAGCAGAACTTTCGGGCTGGCAGCTGGCACTGAACGCAGATGGCCGTGAACTGCATCTAACATTCGACAGTCATGACGAGCACACCGATATTCCGTCTTTGCTGAAACGCATGAACGAACTATCCATCAACTTTACCGACCTCAATACCCACCAGAGTTCGCTGGAAGATATTTTTGTCAACCTGGTGAGCGAAGGTAAATAATGAATACTGATAAATCTCACAAAGCAGGCTCTGCTACATTCAACCGCCACGGTGTCTGGGCGATTTATAAATATGAAATTGCTCGCGCTCTGCGCACGCTATTGCAAAGTCTGGTAACTCCGGTGATCACCACTTCATTATATTTTGTGGTCTTCGGTACCGCGATCGGCTCACGCATGAGCGAGATTAACGGCATTCCTTATGGTTCGTTCATCGTACCCGGATTGATCATGCTGTCCTTACTCACCGAGAGCCTGTTCAACGCCTCTTTCGGGATTCATTTTCCAAAATTTACCGGCACCATTTACGAAGTGCTGTCCGCACCGATTTCTGCATTCGAAATCGTACTCGCTTATGTTGGCGCTGCCGCGACCAAGTCGGTGGTGCTCGGGCTGTTGATTCTCGCCACCTCGACTTTATTTGTGCCTGTGAGCATTCTGCACCCGGTGTGGATGATCACTTTTCTTGTGCTCACCGCCACCACCTTTAGTCTGTTCGGTTTTATCATCGGCATCTGGGCAAAAGATTTTGAACAGCTACAACTGATGCCCATGCTCATTGTCACACCACTCACCTTTCTTGGTGGTGCGTTCTATTCCATCGACATGCTGCCCGAACCCTGGCGCAGCATTACTCTGTTCAATCCCGTAGTTTATCTGATCAGCGGTTTTCGCTGGAGTTTTTACGGTGTCGGCGATGTCAGCATCGCCACCAGCCTGGGCATGACCCTGATTTTTCTGCTGGTCTGCATCACCCTGGTCTGGTGGATATTCAAAACCGGGTATCGCTTGAAACAATAATCTGACAATTTGTAACACATACCGTATTGCTATGACCCTGTCAGGAATCGCATTTCCGGGTCATAATACCGGTAGACATCCCGACCCGCCATCTTGGCAGCATACATGGCGGTATCACTTCGATTCAACAACATTTCAACATCCGCGCCATTATCGGGATACAGCGCAATGCCAATACTGGCACTGATATGAATTTCATGACCGTCGATTTCATAGGGCGAAGCGAGTGCTTGCAGTATTTTTTCTGCGACCACCGAGGCCCCCAGCGTTTGTTTGATGTTTGGCAGTGTAACGATAAATTCATCACCTCCCTGGCGCGCGGTGGTGTCTTCGCAGCGCAAAACTCCGCGAATCCGCCGGCTCACCTCTATCAGCAATAAATCACCGACATCGTGTCCATAATTATCGTTAACATGTTTAAAACCATCCAGATCAATAAACAGCAGAGCAACCCTGATGCCTTCGTGACGCTCTGCGTGTGAAATCGCCTGATTAACTCTGTCAACCATCAGATGACGATTCGGAAGATCTGTCAGAGGATCATGCGTGGCCAGATGAACGATTCTCTCTTCATTTTGTTTGCGCTCTGTGATATCTCTCATCGTTCCAATAAACAGGTCCGTATCACCGATCCGCATGGCGGTAACGCGCAAATCCATAGGAAACAGGGCGCCACCCTTACGTTGTGCAATAACCTCTCTCACTGCGCCGATAACTGTGGACCTGCCGCTTTTAAAATAGCGCTCAATGTGTTTTCCAGGCTGAGTGCGCGACCCATCCGGCATCAGCATACTGACGTCCTGACCGATTAGTTCATCCGCAGGGTAACCAAAAACGCGTTCAGCACCCGGGTTCACCGATTCGATCACCCCGCTTGCATTGATAACAATAATGCCGTCATCAACATTATCAAAAATAGCCCTGATTCGTGTTTCCTTATCAGCCAGCAAGGTATTGGCCTTGCGCATTTCCCGCTCTGATGCAACTACCTTGTTTACCAGAGGTGACACCAGCCAACGCAGCATAAGCATCCCGAACATTACCAGCGCGCAGAGTGCAGGCAGCACATATATAAGCTGGTGCTTTACCGAGTGGAACAGCTCTGCCTGATCGGTTTTCAACACCATCCCCAGTCCGGTGGTCGACAGGGGCATGTACGCGGCTACCACATCCTGCCTGCGATAATCTCTGGCTCTGACTACACCCGATTCACCCGACAATGCGTGATCCATGGGCAGACGATCACCATTCACCATACGTAAAAACATGATAGGTTTCGAATGTAACGAGGTGGGGAAACATTGCATCGTATTGCTGGCAAGAGGCGCGCACACTGCCAGTTCTCCTGTCTTGCCGAGTGAAGTCACGTCAAACAAAATTTTGCTGAGTGCTGTCATTTTGAACTGGCTGCGAATAAATCCGATGGTTTTACCATGATCACGAAACGTTGTTTTCGCGCTAAATATAAACTCTCCTTTCCACATCAATGTTGCGGGCACAGCCAGCTTAAGAGGAACACTTATGTCAGGGTGAGTGATAAAAGTCCCGGCATGGATGATCTCTTTACCATTGGCATCGAGAATTTCCAGCGCGGAAAACCCGGTGGATAAAAAAGAATTCAGGCCTCTTTGCAGTAGAAATCGTGCTTTTGTATCTGTTTTATCGGCATCAATTTTGTTGATCTGCTGAATCAAAAATGGGCGCGTCGCAATCGTGACCAGGCGATTGACCCTGTCATCTAAGCTCGACTGAAAGACCCTCGCACGGCTCTGCAAGGCAAGCTCCAGGCTGGTGCTGAGAATCGATTTCGTATTGCGTTGCATAATCGCAAACACCATCACACCCGCAATCAGGGTGAGTGCCACCAGGATCAGGGTGCCCAGGATGGTAATACGTCGTGATGCCATAGTCCTCCTCCTGGATGCAGTGCTCAGAACAGCAGTGAAAGTAAGGCGAATGTCAAAGTTTAGATAAGACTATAGCAGGAAGCGGCTCGAGGAAAAGAATATGGTGGCCGGGGACAGAATTGAACTGTCGACACGCGGATTTTCAATCCGCTGCTCTACCAACTGAGCTACCCGGCCATGATCTGGGTCAGAAGCCAGCAGCTGCGCTGACCTCTCGCTGAAAGCGGCTGGCGACATTCACCGACCGCTCCGCAGAAAGGAGCGTATTTAATCGACTCACCTGCGCCGAGTCAAGCTATCTGGCGTATTGATCCAGAATTCGTTTCACCGGCGCGGCCAGTCCCAGTCGCCGCGCCTGTTGCGGATGGTACCAGTGCAGCGCTGCATCATCACTGATTTGTGGCACCTGCGTCCTGAGCCTCACCTCACAGGGCGTGATATCAAAATGATAATGGCTGAAGCTGTGGCGTAGCGTGAGGCCATCGCGGCTATGCTGCACTTTTACCCCCCAGCGTTGTTCGCAGGCATCGGCAATATCATCACCCATAGCCAGCTCGGGAAGGCTCCAGAGTCCGCCCCAGATGCCGCTGGGCGGCCTTTTCTCGAGTAATATAGAGCCCTCAGCATTGGCCAGCAATAGCATGCGCGCGGCCTTCACCGGCAGTTTTTTGCGTGGTCTGGCTGCAGGAAATTCACCGACCCGGTCCTGCGCCAGCGCCTGACAATCCGCAGATAACGGGCAGCGATCACACTCCGGCTTGCTGCGACGACACAGCGTCGCGCCCAGGTCCATGATCGCCTGGGTGTAATCGGCATTGTGGCTACCTGGAGTGTGTTGCTCGGCGCACCGCCAGAGCTGCTGCTCGACTGCAGGCAGACCGGGCCAGCCAGGAATCGCGTGATAGCGCGCGAGCACACGTTTGACGTTGCCATCGAGAATCACATGCCGCTGGTCCAGCGACTGTGACAGAATCGCGGCCGCAGTCGAAGGCCCGATACCGGGCAGTGCCAGCAGATCGTCAAAGTCTCGTGGTATCCGACCCTTATGTTCGAGCTGAATCTGTTGCGCCGCTTTGTGTAAATTCCGTGCCCGGCTGTAATACCCCAGCCCCGCCCAGTGCGCCAGCACTTCATCCTGACTGGCACTGGCCAGTTTTTTCAGGGACGGGAACACACGGGTGAAATTCTGGTAATACGGAATCACGGTTTTCACCTGCGTCTGTTGCAGCATGATTTCCGCCAGCCAGACCCGGTAGAGCGTGCGCGGATGTTGCCATGGCAAATCATGGCGACCGTGTTTTCGATACCAGCGCAAAACGCGTTGTGCGAACGCCTGACTCATCATACGCTGTACAACACAGAAGATCTCAGTCCGCCAATAAACGCTAATACACGCGAATACAAACAACAGAGAATGTAACTCTTGTGCCCTGCGGGCGCAGAATATTTGCGTTGATTAGCGTTCATTTGCGGATGATTTATTTGTTACCTAAACAATCCTTTGAGTTTGTCTTTCACGCTGTCTTTGGCTTTTTGTTTCAGCTCAGCTTCCTTTCTGGCTTTCTCTTCCGCAAGTTTCTTCTTCTGCGCATCAATCTTCGCCTGTTCCTGCGCCTTCAATGCATCCGCTTTTTCTTTCAACCTGGTTTTCGCTTTTGCTTTCAGCATCGCTGTGATGGCATGTTCCAGAGACGAGTAATCAAGGTCTGTCGCCACTCCGGCAAACGGCCCGTGAAGATGCACGCCTATAGGATGCTTGAGAATCTCATTCGCTGTCGACCCTGCACTGCCAGCATCAAGCTGCACAAATACTTTTTCATCCAGGCTATTATTCATGATATCGATCACACCGCTGCCTTTAACCTTAAGCCGATTTGAATCCAGCAACAGGCGATCGTTATTCACTTTGCCATTACCCAGTTTGGCGTGAACCACAACTTTATCAAAAGCGGTTTTCTGTTGAGGTGTATAGGCAGAACTCAAACTTTCTGGCGGAGTGATTTTTTTACTTTCCAGAAAACCCGCCAGTTTATTTTTAAAATAATTATCAAGATCTACACCTGTAATTGACGTTTGCCCCATATTGAAACTGACTGCACCGGTCGCGGCCTGTTTGAGCGTATTGAGTGTTTCGCCGTGGGTTTTGATATCGGCATTAAATTGCGCAACACCTTCGACCGAAAGTTTCTGATTACCCAGCAAGCCCACCAGCAAAGGATCCACCACTTTACCCGGCGCAAGATTGCTCGCTTTGGCGATGATCTGGTATGACGGTGTGCTGCGTGCATCCAGTGTCAGGCCTGCATCGAAACTGCCGCCCAGTAATTTCATACTGAGCGGATCGACTTTGATCACACCATCGGCTGCGTGGGTTTTAATCAGCATGTCGCTGATTGCAATCTTGTTCACCTGCAGTGAAGCGATACTGAACTGGCCATCAAGTGCCAGCTTGCGCAAAAATTCCAGTGGTAACGAAATCGCCACATCGGCAGGCGGTGCGGCTGCTACCGGAGCTGTAGATGCGGGTGATGCGGCTGGCGCGGGAAGATAAGCGTCAAGATCAATATTGTCGAGCGCGAGCCGATAGCTGATATTAGGCTGCGCAAGATTGTTTACATGCACAAAACCGCTCAGCGTACTTTTGTCCAGCTTGACGGCAAGCTTGTCCAGTTTTGCAAACGTCGTCCCTGCTTCCAGATGACTGTTAAAACTCAGCTCGCTCAAGGCCCAGCTATCGCGACTCGGGGGTAATTGAATACCCAGCTTGTTCGCCAGCTCACGTGGCTTGATGGTGTTGCTACTCACTGTGCCCTTGATCAAAGGTTTGGTATCAAGATCAGTAATGGTTAATACGGCCTTCAGACTGGCGCCCAGCGCGGATACATCAAGCGAAGGAAGATTGACTGTTTGTTTTCGCATATCCACATCGGCCTTCATCTTGACCGTGGCCG
>CAYRNH010000076.1:0-9827 GCA_964425515.1 uncultured Thiotrichaceae bacterium
CAAGGCAATTAACTACGCGCGCAAAAGGCGCGCGCCGGACGCCAAAAAGCGGCGCCGGTTATTTTAGTCGTTACCCTCATACAATCAGGAACACATAAATGAGCAAGTTAAAAGAATCAGGGCACAAAATTCTAGTAGTAGTTGAAGATATTGGATTATTGGTTATTGCTTTCTCAACTGTGATAGCGATGAGCTTTGAAATAGGAGCTATGGTTACCGCTATGAAGGTAACGCTATCAGATCTTCTGTTGCTTTTTATTTACCTTGAAGTATTAGCCATGGTTGGAATATACCTGAAGACAGGGGCGCTACCCGTTCGTATGCCGCTTTACATTGCTATCGTGGCACTGGCGCGCTATATGATTCTTGATATGAAAAACCTGGACACATTAAGAATGCTTGGCCTTGCGGCCTCTGTATTCATCCTTGCAATAGCTATCCTCGCAATTCGATATGGTCACACCAGGTTCCCCTATAGCAATAAGGATGACCACTAAAAACATGGGGCAAGGACTGTAAAAAGTCGTCGGAAGAATTATGTAATGATCAATTTTCAAATGCGGCTACAAATCGGCCAGTCCGGATTTTCTGACTGATTATGAAACTACTCGAATTTCCTCATTCTCACTATTGCGAAAAGGCGCGCTGGGCTCTCGACTACAAGGGGATACCCTTTGTGGCCGTGGCCATTATGCCTGGGCTGCACATGATCACAGTACGTAAGTACGCTCCGGATACAGCTGTTCCTGTGCTATTAGACGATAGTGTAGTTGTGCAAGGTTCTAGCGAAATCATAAACTACCTCGAACAGAAGCAACCTTCATACCCTTTGAATCCAGAAGATGCCGACGAATTCCGCGCATGTTTAGAAATAGAACACGCTATGGATGAAAAACTTGGGGAGAATATTCGTCAGGTTTTATACTACAGACTGCTGGCTTACCCGGATTTTATCCGACATTGCTTTACCCATCCGATGTCCCGATTACGACAACTGGTTTTCAGGATTTTTTACCCGGTTTTACGATATAAAATATATCAAACATACGTGATTTCAGCTGTGAAGGTAGAGAGGGCGAGGCGTGAGTTCGATGCTGCTATGAGCGAGCTGGAGAGCCTGCTCAAACATCGGCAATATCTGGTTGGTAAGCAGTTCACTCGTGCGGATTTATCGGTAGCATCAATGCTCTCATTGCTTGTTTTGCCACCGGAGCATCCGTTTCCGTGGCAGGAAATTCCAGATCCACAGACAAGAAACTTTCTTGAATCGTATCAGGATCACCCGGTATCAGAATGGGCGAGAACCATGTATCGAAACCATCGTTTGCACGACCTCGTACACTCCGAGTGATCAGGCACTATAATCGACAGGATCAGGCTCTATTGAAACCTGGCTGAGGATCGTAGGATAATAGATGAACCTCGTCCAACCTTAACAATCAGACCGCTACACTTGAGGGACCAAAAGTGCCATATAAGATAGAGTGGATTGGAAAATACACTGTAGTTGTGTACCGCGACAAGGTTACTTATCTGGAGCTGCGAGAGGTAGGCGCCGCCCATTATGGTGACAGCAGGTTTGACTCTGTACAGTATATTATTTCCGACTTCACCGGTGCAGATCTTTCTCAGATAACACTCAAGGATCCGACCATCATTGCTTCACTGGACAGTGTAGCCGTCTCTTACAAACCCGAATTAAGAATGGCCTTTGTTGTGCGAGATGAATATCAGCAAATGCTATGTGAGAAATATATTGAGGACTCACTCGGCTTCGAGTCTTCATGGTCACATCAGATTGTTTTCAGTTTTGATGAGGCTCGGAAATGGTGTGAGATGCAAAATTCGTCCGGCGATGAAACCTGATAGATAAAAGGTGGCACCCTCTTTATCTTAATTACTTATACTGCTTTCAAGTTTGGCTAGATTGGCTGGTTTATTGCGTGCTTAGTAAACTGCGTATTGTCCTGTCGATTTTCTCTGGAGGCGTTGCATCAGGCAGAATGGTGTTCAATGTTCCATCCGGCGCGATGACGTAGATATTGGCCGAATGATTGATCAGGTATCCACTACCGGTATCATTCCTGACCTCGCGATAAAATGCACCGTATTGTTTTGTGACTCGTGTAATCTGGTCTGGCGTGCCGGTAACACCGATAATGCCAGGGCTAAAAAACTTTGTATAGACCGCCAGCTTTTTCGGGGTATCACGCCTGGGGTCGACGCTGATAAAGACTGCTTCAACACGTGCACGCTCATCCTTTTTTAATACTTTGAATGCCTGCGCTATTACTGTCAGTGTGGTCGGGCACACATCCGGGCAATGCGTGTAACCAAAATATAGCAACACGACCTTGCCGCGTTGGCCCTTGAGACTAAATGGGCCACTGGCAGATTCCAGGCTAAAGTCGCCACCCTGCGGAGCTTCGCCGAAGCTTACTGACTGGTTTGATGATTCGCCTGTTTTGAAATGCCAGAGCGCAATACCTCCAGCAAATAGTATTATCGTCGCTGCCAGCAGGATGATTTTATTTGTTGAGTTCATTGCGTGCTGCTTTCTGTTATCGGCTGGGTCTCAAGCGGGAATGTCGCAGCCATTCGCTGACCGGCTGTTTGAATAAGCACCATGGTTTTCCATTCCATGTGTTCCACAAACAGCCCGCAGCTGGCAAGGGTCCATGTGCCAGCGAACTGTCCAGGCGCGATTGATTTCAGTTTGGGTCGGTTATAACCCATGTACATATTCTGGCCGAGAAAATTTACATAGACTGATTTTGCGTCGATACCCTGTAGCCTAACCTGGAGATGCAATGGTTTTCGCTCATGGATGGGGCGTGGCGCGATCGACAATGTTACTTTGCTGCCATTGGGAAACACTGCCTGGCATGGGCCCTTTTGCAGATTACAACCATCGGTTCGGGCGACAATAATACCGCTTTTACCACCGCTCATTAGCGCATAAACCAGCACAGCCAGGGCGATTAACAGAATGACCACGGCGCTATATAGCCAGACCGGCGTTTTATCCTGTTTAGATTCGGCCACATTGGCGTCTGATGCGCTTACCTGATGCTGCATCTCGATGTGATCTTCGACTGAAAATATAAAAGGGTTAAGTCTTCGCGCCTGCCATGGACTGGCAGGCGCAAAATACGTGTGTGATTACATTAACAGGTGGTTCAGGCTGTACATGATCCAGATTGAACCGCCGACAAGCGTCAGGACGACTACGGCTGTAAACACGAAGGTGAAGACATCCCAGCGTTGGTCATGAGTGAAGCGCAAATGCAGGAAATAACGCAGATGCACCATTATCTGCACAATCGCAGCTGAGAATATTACGACAACCAGCGTTTTAGTGGAGGCACTGTTATTCATAACCATCAGGAATGGTATTAGCGTCAGTACCGCCGCCAGCACGAAGCCGGTGATGTACGGTTTTAAACTTACCTCATGACCACCGTGGCCATGATCTGCATGTTCGGTTTCTGTGCTCATGTTGCAACTCCCATTAAGTAAACAACGCTAAAGACGCCAATCCAGACAATATCAAGAAAGTGCCAGAACACACTCAGGCGCATCAGTCGTGACTGTACTGGGGCACTCAAGCCCTTGGTCATCACCTGGAACATCATGATGGTCATCCAGATCAGGCCGCAGGTAACGTGCGCGCCGTGGGTACCAACCAACGTGAAGAACGCAGACAGGAAACCGCTGCGCTGAGGGCCGTTGCCCTCCAGGATCATGTTATGGAACTCATGGAACTCCATTAGTATGAAGCCGAGTCCGAGCAACGCAGTAACCATCAGCCAGAACATAGTCTGGCTGCGTTTGTTGCCTTTCATGGCGATCATGGCGACACCGTAGCTGATGCTACTGAACAGCAGCAACGTGGTTTCTCCAAGCGCATATTTCAGGTCGAACAGTTCATAGCCGCCGGGTCCACCCGCGGTATTGTGACCGAGAACTGCATAGGTTGCGAACAGCCCAGAAAATAGAATGCAGTCACTCAGGATGTACAGCCAGAAACCGAACATTATCTTGTTGTCGTGTTCGGCGTGGCTTACCACTTCACTGGGCGCATAACGCGCCGGTAAAACATCAGTAGTCATTTGTTACTCCGATATAAATATTAATCATGTTACGCAGCGGCGTACGCGCCTTCACCGGGGTCGCTACCGTCATCAGGCAGCTGCTGGTATGTGCCTGAACTCTCCGCAACCTGTTTTAAATAGCTGGCCTGGGCGCTTTCAAGTTCGCTGGCCGGAACAACATATTCAGGTTCGTCTTCACTACCGCGGATAACAACACTTGCAAACATTCCGAAGAAGCTAGCCAGCGCAAGCCACCAGATATGCCAGATCATCGCAAACCCGAAGACGAATGCGAGCATGCCGATGATGAAACCTGCAGGGGTATTCTTCGGCATATGAATGTCAAAGAACTTGTCCGCTGGCTGGTAGGCAGTGCCGGTCGATTTCATATACCAGAACTCGTCAATCTGATGTGCAGCCGGCAGGCGCGCAAAGTTGAAGTACGGTGGTGGTGATGATGTCGCCCACTCGAGCGTGCGGCCATTGCCCCAGGAATCCCCCGTCAGATCGCGATTCTCGTTACGTTCGCGAATACTTACAACCAGCTGCACGATCTGGAAGGCGATACCGGCAAGAACGAACAATGCTCCGATGAAGGCCACCACCAGGTACGGGTGCCAGGCAGGATTGGAATAGTGATCCATACGACGTGGCATACCCATCAGACCCAGAGCATACAAGGGCATGAAGGCAAGATAGAAACCAATCATCCAGCCCCAGAATGCACGTTTTCCCCAGCGCTCATTGAGTTTGAAGCCGAAGACTTTCGGAAACCAGTAGGCGTAGCCGGCGAAGTAACCGAATACCGCCCCGGGGATCAGCATGTTATGGAAATGAGCTACCAGTAGTTCGGTGTTATGCAGCTGATAATCAGCACCCGGTACAGACAGCAGGACACCGGTCATACCGCCAATAGTAAAGGCGATAATGAAACCCAGGGTCCACAACATCGGCGTAGTGAATTCCACGCGACCACGGAACATGGTGAATACCCAGTTAAAGATCTTGATACCTGTCGGTACCGCAATGATCATGGTCGTAATACCAAAGAAGGCATTGACATCAGCACTGGCACCCATGGTGAAGAAGTGGTGCAACCAGACCGTGAACGACAACAGCGTAATTGCGATCGTCGCCCAGACCATGGCATGGTATCCATACAGACGTTTGCCAGAGAAGGTGGATACAACTTCCGAGAAGACACCGAATGCCGGCACCATCAGGAGGTACACTTCGGGGTGACCCCAGGTCCAGAACAGGTTGGTGTACATCATGAGGTTACCGCCGTGACCCGCAGTAAAGAAATGCATACCCAGGTAACGATCCAGAGTCAGCAGTGCAAGCGTAACCGTCAGCATCGGGAAAGACAGCACAATCAGCGCACTGCTGCAGAGTGCAGCCCAGGTGAACACTGGCATTTTCATCAGGGTCATGCCGGGTGCGCGCAACTTCAGGATAGTCACCATAAAGTTGATACCCGTCATCAAGCTGCCTATACCACTGATCTGTATTGCCCAGATCCAGTAATCGACACCGGTGCCGGGACTGTTGGGCAGTTCGCTCAACGGAGGATTGCCGACCCAGCCAGCCTGGGAAAATTCACCGATCCCCAGTGAGATCATGACCAGTACGGCGCTGATGGCGGCAAACCAGAAACTGACTGAATTCAGAAACGGGTAAGCAACGTCGCGGGCACCGATTTGCAATGGCACTGCAATGTTAAGCAGACCGATCATGAACGGCATCGCCACAAAGAAGATCATGATGGTACCGTGCGCACTGAAAATCTGATCGAAGTGTTCAGGCGGCAGGTAGCCATGGTTAGCGCCTACTGCTATCGCCTGCTGTGCGCGCATCATGATGGCATCGGCGAATCCGC
Organism: uncultured Thiotrichaceae bacterium; assembly: GCA_964425515.1. GTDB lineage: Bacteria > Pseudomonadota > Gammaproteobacteria > SZUA-229 > SZUA-229 > JASBSR01. The sequence goes on from CAYRNH010000076.1 coordinate 5,974, forward strand.
GTAACAACATGACAAAGGCAAGCACGATATACATCACGCCTATCCGCTTGTGGTCTACAGAGCAGAACCATTCACGGTAGAGATAACCCCACTTACCATAGTAAGTGATTGAACCTGCCACGATTAATCCAAGCAGGAGTGAGAACCCAACAGCACCCATAATAATGGGGTTATCGTAGGGTATTGCCGCTAGTGAAAGATTACCCAACATTTCTATAACTCCTCAGACGCATGGCCTGTCGCCTTCGTTTTGGCTATGTTGCGGTCGTTATGGTTATAACGATATTGATCAAGTATGGTTTGAAACATATCTGGCTTTATCGAGCCATAGTGTGCAACAGCGTTGGCAATAGACGGTTTTTTCAATTCCTTAAGAGCCGCCATGTCCAGTTTCATATTGGATTTCTGGACCGATGCTACCCACTTAGTGAAATCAGCCTCATTCTCGGAGTGAACCTTGAATTTCATGTCCGAATAGCCACGACCGCTAAAATTGATATTGACGCCACCAAATGTGCCGGTCTTGTCAGCGATCAGGTTCAGGCGCGTCCTCATGCCAGTCATGGCATAAATTTGCGAACCCATTTGTGGAATGAAAAAGGAGGTTACCACTGTGTCTGAGGTCAATTTGAAGTTGATCGGATGACCCACTGGAATGACCAGCTCATTTACCGTCGCGATATGCTGTTTCGGATAGATAAACAGCCATTTCCAGTTAAAGGAAACCACATCCACTTCGACCGGCGCCTTTTCGGAGGCAATCGGTTTGTAAGGAGCGAGATCATGTGTGCTCGTCCAGGTCAGGACAGCCAGTATCGCCACAGCGATAAGTGGCAGCGCCCAGATGACAGCATCGATACTCCAGGAGAAATCCCAGTCTGGCTGGTAATTTGCCTTTTTATTCGAAGCTCGATAGTGCCAGGCAAACCAGCCCGTGAGGACGAATACCGGTAAGGCGACCAGCACCATGATCCACCATGCGGTGAGTATCAGGTTTTTTTCATGCTCGGCGACAACGCCAGCAGGATGTAGCAGAACAAACTGGGATGAACACCCGCCCAGGAAAATAGCTGCACCAGCTATTAATAAGAGTAATTTAATACTTCGGTAACGATCTCGTACCATATCCAACCCTCAACGGTTTCGATGTAACAAATAGAGCATTTTTGTGTTGTGTGCTGCGTGCTTGAAGCATCACACGCATCGGAATATGCAGGGGTGGAGTGAGGTGCCTGCAATGTGCCTGGAAAGGTATGGGGTGCTAGCAGACAACAGTGTCTTGCAGTCAGGCACCCACAGATTCAGCCTGATGAGTAAATATCCGTATTGTTTCGACGGCACAGCAATTCCAACTACAACGGACGTAACATTAGCATATTAGTTCTTAATAATTTGGGCAAATGCTAATGATAATTTTTATCAGTCTATAAACCGACCTTATATTAAAACCATTTATCAATTACTTATGTCGCCCACCTGCCTTAGGTGCACGTTCGCCACATCGTGTTGGCCTGAGAAACATTTTTAGCCATTCTAAAATTTTGCGAACAATCGCTTTCGCTACATCATCTAAATGTCCAATTCGATAAAAGTGTTGACCGGAATCGGTAGCGATCGCCTGAATTGCAGATGCGCTTGACGGCAAGCTATAAGAGGATTTACTAAATGCCTATTAATCCATAATGCAGATAACACCGCCTTCCTGGCACCACGCTCACGGCTGGCGTAAGCAGAACATGCAAAAGCATGTTGTATAAGCACTTAATTAAATAGTTATATAAGAATACTTATTCCATGTTATCGCTACGTTTTATTTATCTCCCTCATCCCTATACTAAATAAATACCCTATCCTATACTTTAGTGATATAGATAAAAGGTATTGATGTTTAGTAGTGACCTGTGGCATATATACTTCTAAGCAACACGAGTTGAGATTTACACGAACTCACCACAACAAATAACAATAAGCATAAGCGAAATCAGGCTGTCGAGGAGATTAGTATGAAACACGTAGGCATATATCATGATTCCCATTTGGGTGCAGGCAAACACAAATTCGCACCCGTAAGCAAATCATCAACGTATAATATCGAAGCTATCAAGCAAATCAGCTCTGAAATTATAATCAGGAAGCGTATCTCGCTAACGCTGCTCGTCGCCTTTGTACCGTTCATAACTGCGGTATACCTGATCGGCACCTACCTCGATGTCAATAAATCATACTTCATCGCTTTGGCATCTGTTTATGGACTTTACTATTTAGCCTACAGCATGTGGGCCTGCAGCTCACGCTGCCCGACCTGCGGCGACACCATGAGCAAAAGATTCATGTTCATCATGCCGCTCCTGACCTGCAGCCATTGCGGGCATGATTTGAGAAATCCGTCAAAATCCCAATTCCGTAGATAAATCAGAACAAACAACGCCCTCACCAGAAATGGTGAGGGCGTTTTCTTTTTTACCTTCGCTTTTTTTACCCCGCCGTCTCGACGCGCACTCTGTGCATGAAACTCGATTTGCTCCCAGCATTGCCGCCATCAAACCTCATACTAGTATGGTACGGCAAAAGGCGTATCTATAGTCATTGCAAGATTGTCCATGACGATCTATAAACTTCAAAGACTCAAACATAGACGGCATAAATATTAATAACAAATTAGATTGCGCTCATTTATTTAAAGAATACTGGCGCGCCTTTCATTAAAAAATGCAAAATAATATCAACACATATCATGTGCTCATACATGCTCGCATACCCGCTATCGTTCTGGTCAATATATTTTAATCAAACAATACTACCGCTATCGATTAAGATTAGCGCTTTACACCGAGCATCTTGATGTCCTCTGAAACCAGAACCGTACTTCGCCTTAATTCACCGTTAATTTATGTGATGGCCATCGCCGCCGGCGCGTCTGTGGCCAACCTGTATTACGCACAACCCTTGTTACACACCCTGGCGAGAAGTTTTTCTGTTTCGAATGGTGCGGCAGGTTCCATCATTACCATGACACAACTCGGTTATGCCCTGGGGCTGGTGTTGCTGGTACCTCTGGGCGATTTGCTGGAGCGTCGCCGTCTGATCACGCGTATTTCGCTGGGCGCAGCTGCAATACTGGTGTTAGCAGCGATATCTCCGCATCTCCTGTGGTTTGATGCCGCCTGTTTTTTCATCGGTGTTACCGCTGTCGTGGCGCAGCTGCTGGTGCCATTCGCGGCGCATCTTGCGCTGGACAAAGACCGCGGACGCGTTGTTGGCCGGGTGATGAGCGGGCTGCTCATGGGTATTCTGCTGGCGCGCGTTGCGTCTGGTATTGTTTCGGATGTCTTCGGCTGGCGCGGGGTGTACTGGATCGCCGCAGCTCTTATGCTGTTGCAGGCACTGGTGCTTTCCCGCACCCTGCCCGACGAGCCACCGCAGACACGGCAGAGTTACAGCGCATTGCTGCTGTCCATCCTGCATCTGATGCGCGACGAGCCTCTACTACGACGTCGTATCGTTTACGGCATGTCGGTATTCGCTGCTTTCTCCGTGCTCTGGACCAGCTTGCCCTTTTTGCTTGCACCGGCACCGTATACATACAGCGATACCCTGATCGGTCTGTTTGGTCTGTTGGGTGTTGCGGGTGTGATGATGGCGTCTTTTGCCGGGCACCTGCACGATATGGGTCACTCTCGTCTCGCCACCGGAGCCGCGCTGGCACTGGTCATCCTGGGATTTTTGCTGATGGGGATCTGGCCGTATCATCTTGCAGCGATCATTGTCGGCATATTGCTACTCGACATTGGCGTACAGGGCACGCAGATTCTAAATCAAAGCAAGATATACAGCCTGCGTCCCGAAGCGCGCAA
>CAYRNH010000077.1:0-9768 GCA_964425515.1 uncultured Thiotrichaceae bacterium
CCGGCAACCAGCAGGAAGTGATGCTGGGCTATTCCGATTCCTGTAAGGACGGCGGTATTCTCGCCTCCTCATGGCAGCTGTTTGAAGCCCAGCGCAAGGTGGTCGCACTGGCCGACCAGCACCACATCGACTGCCGCATGTTCCACGGCCGCGGCGGCACCATCGGACGTGGTGGCGGCCCTACCTTCGAATCGATTCTGGCTCAGCCAGAAGGCACGGTGCACGGTGAAATCAAGTTCACCGAGCAGGGCGAGGTGCTGTCGAACAAATACAGCAACCCGGAAACTGCGGTTTACGAACTCACCATGGGCATCACCGGCCTGATGCTGGCGAGCCGCCACCGTGTGTCATCGGGTACCACTACGACCACGCCCGAGCGCATGGAAATCATGCGTGAACTGATGAAAATCGGCGAAGACAGTTATCGCAATTTGACCGACCGCACACCCGGCTTCCTCGATTATTTCTACGAAGCCACCCCGGTGAGCGAAATCGCGCTGATGAACATCGGCTCGCGACCTTCGCACCGCAAAAAAGGCGATCGTTCGAAAACCTCAGTGCGCGCCATCGGCTGGGTCTTCGGCTGGGCGCAGGCACGACATACCTTACCGGGCTGGTATGGTATCGGCACCGCGCTGCACCAGTGGGCTGGCGATGACGAAAATCGAATGCGCACGCTACAGAAGCTGTACGACGAATGGCCTTATTTCCGCGCGCTGCTGAGCAATACCGAGATGTCACTGTTCAAGGCCGATATCGTCACTGCGGAAGAATATTCCGAACTTTGCCTGTCTGAAGAGACCCGCAAGCGCGTTTTCAATATGGTCAAAGAGGAATACCTGCGTACTCGCGAAATGACGCTCAAGGTCGGGCGTATGGAGGCGCTACTGGAAGATATTCCAGTGCTGCAGCTGTCATTGATGCGCCGCAATCCGTATCTCGACCCCCTCAACCACATCCAGATCATGTTGCTGAAGCGCTATCGTGATGAAAGCCTGCCGCAGGAAGAACGCGATGAGTGGCTGAATCCGCTGCTGCGCAGTATCAATGCAGTGGCTGCCGGCATGCGCAACACCGGATAAGGCCTGTTTTACCCCCGTTTGTAGCTGCTTTGGGGGTAAAGCCGCCAATATCTTGGCCTGATAGCCTACACTATGGACAATTTCGAGATATCTTCGATCCGGGACATCTGTAGATAAATATGGGCAACGACATACTGACATCCGTCATCGAGATCACCGGGCAACGTGATCTCGACTCGCTGGAATACAGCCTGGTGGCTTCACTGGCTGATATGCTGCCTGTCTCATCCATTTCAATTTTCAAAAAACATACCGAAAATGTCACTCACTCAGCCGATGAAGTCATTAATCTGAAAATCATCACTGACAAACATGACAAACAAAATTTTCAATGGTCAGATTCAGTCAAAATTGTCGAACTGGATGCGCTCACCGAGCAATCCCTGGTTGAGTCAAAAAGCCTGTCACAACATTCCGAAAACGGTTACCGCAACGTGTTCCCAATCTTTGCCGAGAACAACACCATCGGTGCACTTTGCATCGACAGCAAAGTGGATATCAACAATAGAACAGAGCTGATTGAAAACATCATAAAAATATACAGTAATTATCTGACCATACTCATCGAAAGCGAACGCGATAAACTGACCGGCCTGTACAACAGGCGGACTTTTGACAAAAAACTGGGGCGTCTGCTGCAGTCACAGAACCGCAAAAAAGAACTTTATCTCGCCACCGGCGCTAACAAAGAACGCCGCGAAATCAGCACAGGCGCACACGCCTGGCTAGTGGTGATAGATTTAGATAATTTTAAAACCATCAATGATACCTATGGCCATGTGTACGGGGATGAAATCTTATTGACCCTGTCACAGAAAATGAAAGAGTATTTTCGCAACACCGACCTGCTGTTTCGCTTCGGTGGCGATGAATTCGTCATCATTATGGAGCCTGTCACATTCGAAAATGCCAGTCACGCTCTGGAAAGCTTCAGAAAAATGATAGCCGGAATCAAATTTCCCCTGATCGGTAAAATATCGATCAGCGCAGGCTTTGCCATGATTTCTGAAAAAGACTATGCCCCCACGATATTGAACCACGCCGACAAGGCGCTATACCATGCCAAGAAATGCGGGCGCAATACTGTCTGTAATTACGAAATGTTAGTCGAGCAGGGTGAGCTCAGCAACAGGAAATCAGCCGGGGCTATTGACCTGTTTTGAAAAGAAGGTAAGGGGTAAGGCGTTAGGAGTTAGGAGCAAAAAAACCAGGGCTTAAGATTTTAACTGTCGACCCCTTACCCCTTACCCCTAACTATCTTTTAAGCCACCTGAACAGGTATCTGATCTGAAGTGCGGGTCACCGCGTTATTCGCGTCGAGGTAAACCAGGGTGGGTTTAAAGACAGCCGCTTCCTGCTGTGTCAGCTGGGTGTAGGCACAGATAATCACCCTGTCACCCGGGCTGGCCTTATGCGCGGCCGCACCGTTGACCGAAATAATACCGCTGTTGGGTTCTGCACTGATCGCATAGGTGGTGAAACGTTCGCCGTTCTTCATATTGTATATATGAATCTGCTCGTATTCCTGAATACCCGCACGGTCCAGCAGAGCAGCATCGATCGCGCACGAGCCTTCGTATTCCAGCTCGGAATGCGTGACGCGTGCCTGGTGCAATTTGGCTTTTAACAGTATCAGTTGCATGACTCGTTTCAGGGGGTTAATGGATAAATAGGACCGGAATCCCTATTATCGGTGATTGCAGGCCCTGCATCAACCTGACTTGACTGAACCGGAACCGTCGGAACCTGTAATCAGCCCGGCCTGGCACTGGATATGGGGTCGTATTCAGGGTATTTCCAGCTCAAAAGGCAGATTATCGATCAATCGGATCCCAGCCAGACGCACCGCCGCCAGCGCAACCAGAGCGGTATCGGTCACAACAGGGACCCGCAAATCGCTTTGCCGCCGCACCACTACATAATCAATCTCAAAACCCGCCTGCTCCAGTGCCTGACTGGCATGGATCACGGCAAAACTGATATCGCTGTGCTGTCCTATTGCGGCCACCAGAACCTTCAGACAATGATTCAGGCCGACTGCCTGCTGGCGCTGCTCGGCATCGAGATAGATATTGCGCGAACTCAACGCCAGACCATCTGTTTCGCGCACCGTCGGCTGGGTGATGATCTCTATCGGCATATCAAGATCACGCACCATGCGCCGGATCACCAGGCATTGCTGGTAATCTTTTTCACCGAATACTGCGACGTCCGGCTGGACACTATTGAACAGCTTATTGACCACGGTAGCGACACCGGTGAAAAAGCCCGGGCGGTGCTGGCCCTCGAGCTCATCCGAAATACCGGGCACCGTGATACTGGTGCAGGCATCTTTGCCTTCGGGGTACATGGTTTCGGTGCCTGGTGCGAACACGCAATCCACGCCTTCGACTTCGAGTCGGGCGCAATCGGCTTCAAAGCTGCGCGGATAGGTAGCGAAATCTTCGTTCGGGCCGAATTGCTTGGGATTGACGAAAATACTCACCACGCAACGCTGACCAAATTTTTTCGCCGCTCTGACCAGAGCCATATGACCCTCGTGCAGATTCCCCATGGTCGGCACAAAAACGATGCGCTCACCCGCCAGCCGCCAGTCACGCGCCTGCTGCTGCATGCCAAGAACACTATCGATGATTAACATAGGTGAAGGACCCTAGTTGAAACTTTGCTCGGCACTCGGGAAATGACCACTGCGAACTGCCTCGGCATAAGCATCAATCGCAGCTGCGACGCTGCCAGCGCCTTGCAGAAAATTCTGGGCAAATTTGGGCTGGCGACCGGGGCTGACACCCAGAATATCGTACAGCACCAGCACCTGACCGTCGCAGTCCTTGCCAGCACCAATGCCGATCACCGGAATCGTGAGTTCCTTGCTGATCTTTTTCGCCAGCGCTGCGGGCACACATTCCAGCACCATCAAGTCAGCACCCGCTTCCTGCAACACTCTGGCTTCGTGCAGCATATGTTCTGCCGCACTGGCTTCTCGACCCTGCACACGATAACCACCGATTTTATGTACCCGCTGCGGTTGCAGACCAAGATGCGCGCATACCGGGATACCGTTATTCACCAGCGCGCTGACAATGCCGGCCTGATCGGCACCGCCTTCGAGTTTCACCATTTCAGCGCCGGCCTTCATAAACCGTCCGGCATTTTCCAGTGCGCTCGCCACCGTGGTGTAACTCAGAAACGGCATATCCACCACCAGCAAGGCATGCTTCACACCTCGGTGTACCAGCTGGCTGTGATACAGCATCTCGTCAACCGTGACCGGCAAGGTGGTTTCCAGTCCCTGCACCACCATGCCCAGTGAATCACCCACCAGCACAACATCAACACCGGCAGTATCGATCAGTTGCGCAAAGCTGGCATCATAAGCGGTGAGGCAAACAATTTTTTCGCCCGACTGTTTGCGCGTTAGCAAACTGCGCACAGTGACTTTTTTCGGCGAGGTATCTTTATGCGCGCTCATAACACCTGTCCCGGATTAAAATAATGACGCCCGTTACGATTGCGCAAAATACGTTCCAGCAAAAGCTGGTAATCCGCATCATTGTTAGCAAAATCAATATCACTGGCATTTACGATCAACAAGGGCGCCTCCGAATATTGATAAAAAAACTGTACATAGGCATCGCACAGCCGTTGCAAATAGGCCGCTTCGATATATTGTTCATGACGAATACCGCGCGACTGAATGCGATCCAGCAGGACTTCTACTGGAGCCTGCAGGTACACCACCAGATCGGGTACAGGTGTATCCAGCGTCAGCGTTGAGTACACCTGGTTGTATAAATCCAGTTCGTCATCATCGAGTGTGAGCTCGGCGAACAAACGGTCTTTATCGATCAGATAATCGGCCACTCTAACCGGGCTGAACATATCGTCCTGCTTGATCGCCTGCAGCTGACGCGCGCGTTGCAGTAAAAAATGCAGCTGGGTCGGAAATGCGGCGGAGCGTGGGTTCTCGTAAAATTTTTCCAGAAATGGATTGTGCTCGGCACCTTCCAGCATCAGATCGCTGCCAAAACTGTTCGCCAGTTTGCGTGCCAGCGTGGTTTTGCCGACACCGATCGGGCCTTCGACGACTACAAAGCCCGGCCATGATTGAGTTAAAGGCAATGCATTTGCCGCTGTCATACAATTTCTCCAACAAATTGCAGGCCGTTCTGCGGGCACTGCTCCAGCAATGATGAAAGCTTACCATGGAGTGGAATCACCAGCTCCGGCTCCAGTTTATGCAGTGGATACAGCACAAATTCGCGCGTCGCGATGCCGGCGTGTGGCACCTGAAGTTGCGCATCATCAATACTATGCGCGCCGAACAGCAGAATATCCAGATCGATCAGCCTGGGTCCCCAGTGACGCTCGCGAACCCGACCCATGTCGGTTTCGATCTGCTGCAAGGCAGCGAGCAGATCCTGCGGGCTCAACCGGGTTTCGAGCCTGGCCACCGCATTGAGATAATCCGGCTGATCCTGCGGCCCCATGGGCCTGCTCAAAAATAAACCGGAATCAGCCACATAGCGAGTATCGTCCAGCTGCTTCAATGCCGCGACAGCATGATCAATATTCTTCCGGGAATCACCCAGGTTGCTGCCAAGACCGATATACACCGTCTCGGCCGCAGCTGACTCGTTCATGAACGCGGCGGTCGCCGGCGCCGACGCCGTTTAGGTCGCGCAGCTCCGTTCTTTGTTTCTGGCGAACCGGATTCCGCACCCTGATCCGGGGCATCCGGATTTGTGTTGCCCGCCTGGATACGGGTCCACCATTCACAGTCTTCCGCTACAGGTTCACCAGCGCGCGCACGTAAACACAGAAAATCATAACCGGCACGAAATTTGGGGTGATCCAGCGTCGCCTGCATGCGCTTGCCTTTGCGATAACCAAAGCGTGTCTGCAATGCCCAGATATCACGCATCACCGTGGTAAAGCGTTTTGGAATAGACACATAACGCACCTGTTCGCTGAGCAGAGCGGTGGCCGCTTTTTGAATCGCAATTGAATACGGCAGGCCATCGGCAATACGTTCTTCTGTCAGTTTCTGCAAAGGCGCCCACAACAGTGCCGCGAACAAAAAGGCTGGCGTGATCGGCAGGTCCTGATGTACACGCGTATCGGTACTTTCCATCGCCAGCTGCAAAAATTTTTCGGTCACTGAATCAGTAGCCAGATATTTAACTGCAGAGGGAAACAGATATTGCAGCAGATTATAGTCGCGCAGTAATTGCAGACTGAGCACAGCATGCCCGGAATGAAACAGTTTCAAAGCTTCTTCGTATAAACGCGCCGCAGGAATATCTTGCAGCAATCCGCCTTCCTGATATATAAAATCGCGACAGCTTTCTTCGATACTGAAACCCAGTTTGGCCGCAAAACGGACTACGCGTAGCATGCGTACCGGATCTTCACGGTAACGCATGTCAGGGTCACCGATCAGACGTAAACGTTTTTGCTCGATATCTTCCATGCCATCGACAAAATCGATCACGCTGAAATTGGAAATATCGTAGTACAGCGCATTCACCGTAAAGTCGCGGCGCCAGACATCTTCGCTGATATCACCGTACACGTTATCGCGCAAAATTCGGCCTTCTGCATTTTGCCGTGCCGATTCCGAATCATCGTGCGCTGCACGAAAGGTCGCCACTTCGATAATCATACGACCAAACTGCACGTGCACCAGCTTGAAACGTCGCCCGATCAAACGACTGTTGCGAAACAGGTCGTTCACCTCTTCAGGAGTGGCATCGGTCGCAATATCAAAATCTTTGGGCACACGCCGGAGCAATAGATCACGCACCGCACCACCGACCAGACAGGCTTTAAAACCCGCTTTGTTAAGACGATACAGAACCTTCAGTGCAGCTTCATCAATGTGCTGGCGTGAGATACCGTGTTCAGATCGTGGAATGATGCGCAGCTGTTCGTGATGCTGGACTTCAGTAGGTGATATCGCAACCGGGTGCGCTGAACGACGTGTAGTGTTCGATCGGTTGTTTGAGCGATCTCGATTTCCGGGCTTTGAGCGATCGCGTGTTCGTGATCTGGGCGCAGATTTTTTACCGGTACCGCCTTTGTTCTTTTTTGAAACCGCACCGCCACCATTTTTACCCGTGACCTGCAGCACAACATTTTTTAACCAGCCTAGCATGTATGGTTTCCGTAAAATTTGTTAATGATCGTCTGCATCATGAGGCGGGTTTCAACACCAGAGTCAAACCATCGCCAATCGGTACCAGACTTCTAATCACGCGTGTATCCTGCTGAATGCGCTGATTGAGCCGGCGTATCGCGCGCGTACCCGGTTCATTGTTTTCCGGATCAGCCACATCACCCGACCACAGCGTATTGTCCACCGCAATCAAACCACCGGGGCGCAATAATTCCAGCGCCCGTTCGTAATACTGTTCGTAATTCTGTTTATCCGCATCGATAAAAACAAAATCAAAACTACCGGCTTCACCCGCATCCAGTAATTCCTGCAAACTGTCGAGCGCGGGCTGCAGACGAAAGTCGATGCGTGATTCCAGCCCTGTTAGAGCCCAGTACTTGCGGGCGATATCTGTCCATTCCGGTGATGAATCAAGGCATACCAGTGTTCCATCGTCTGGCAGTGCACTGGCAATACAGATCGAGCTGTAACCGGTGAAGGTGCCGATTTCCAGTGCGCGCTTCACGCCCATCAATCTCACCAGCAAAGACAGGAACTGCCCTTGCTCGGGCGAAATCTGCATCACAGCAAAATCTGCCAGGGATGCGTTTGATGCGGTTTCGGCGCGCAGTTCCTGCAACAGGGTCGACTCAGTGACGCCGACCGACAGAATATAGTCGTACAGCCGGTCATCAATAGATAACGTGCGATTACTCACTCAGTAGCTCCAGGATGACATACCAGGATAGACACCAGAGTGCCCGGGGAGGTCTCAATCAAGGGGCGAAATAGTACCAGAAAAACAGGGAGTTATACAGTAGTCGGAGGGTATTTTGGGGGCTATTGATAGCCACGCTCACGGACGGGTTACTCTTGAATATCCCGGGATAGAAGCAGCATGTCAGATTAATCTGCGGGTGGAATCAGGCTGACCGGGTGATTCTGCCCTGTTCTACCTTTTGCGGTGTTACGGGGTGATTAGCGCTTATATGATCGGTAGTGACATATCGAGGATTGTATGCGGTGTACAACATGTTCGTTTGCGGTCGTACTTTTTCCGCATTGATCCTGATCACACAATCCGGGTGTGTTTCATGGCAGCGCTTCAAAGCGACCAGAACAGTCTCAGCAGACCTGATTGCAAATTGCGTATTTCCCGACTGCCGCCAGTCCTGACAATCAGAAGTAATGTCTGAATATTCAATTCTGATTATCCAGTCGAACAATAAACTGTTCTCGATAATTTTTCTTAACTTCGCCGTATCAGGCCTGATTGCCTGTAAGTAATCCGCAGCACCCATCGACCATCCTCACTTAATCAGAAAACAGGATTTGTACGGCACTAAAAAAAACCAGGTATCACACAGCTGTTTGGCAATTTGTATTGGCAGTACATTCGTTGTTATGCCACAGGATTATCCATTGATATTGAACCGGCGTCTTATCATTATTCTGGACAGGCCTGAAAACCACTCATAGATAAATACTGATATTCAATTGCGGGTGCGTAAAGCCACTATTCCGGTTTCGGTAACTGCCCTGTTTCGCGAAAGCGCACATAATCAGCCAGAATCTGTGCATGATCAAAGGCCAGCGGCGGGTACGGATCGCCGATTTGATGGATCATTAAATCTGCCGCGTCATCAGCAGCCACCGGGGTTCCACTGGCTTCGGCGATAAACACCAGCGCCACGGTATGACCACGGGGATCACGGCCAGGATCGGAATAACAGCCCAGCAAATGGCGGAGTTCGACCTGCAGCGATGTTTCTTCCAGCGCTTCGCGGCGTGCCGCGTCTTCCACCGTTTCGCCCACATCGACAAAACCGCCAGGGATCGCCCAGCCCGGTGGCGGGTATTTACGCTCGATCAGAACGATCGGAGAGTCTGCGCGATCGGCCATTTCAATGATGATATCGACAGTCAGTTCAGGGGTTTTGGGTCGCATCAGCGCTCCTGTTTGAACCGAATGATATGCCGGCGTTGCTGCTTGTTGGGCCGACCCGAGGTCTGTGGTGTCGCCAGGGCCGCCAGCTTTTGCTGCTCGCGCAGCTGCGCCCGCGTCTGGATACTGGCTTCAGATTCCTGATACAGAGTCTCGGCGATGCTTGCCGGGCCTCGTCGTTCGCTCAGTGCCAGTACTTTGACAGCCCAGACAAAGCCTGCGCGCTGGATCTCAAGCGCATCACCCACCCGTACACCGCGTCCCGATTTAACCCGTTGACCATTGAGGTGTACTTTGCCACCTGACACGGCCGCGCTCGCCAGCGGGCGGGTCTTGAAAAACCGCGCCGCCCACAACCATTTATCGAGTCTGATCGTTTCATCCATCATCGCATTCTATCTGTAGCTGATGAGTAAAACGAGGTAGTTGGTAGTCTTTGGAAGATAGTTAGGGGTTAGGAGTTGACAGTGAAAAACCGCCAACTGCTGATGCTTACTCCTTACTCCTTACTCCTTACTCCTTACTCCTTACTCCTCACTCCTAACTATCTCTACATCGCGGCTGCAATTAAAACAACACCCAGC
>CAYRNH010000078.1:0-9757 GCA_964425515.1 uncultured Thiotrichaceae bacterium
GTATTATTGTATTCGCGTTTAATTATATAGTTATAAATCCTGCCGAGGTAGTAGCATCTTATGTCAGTAGTTAGCACAGACGATACTTTTTTAATGACGCGCGAGGAAGACATTGACCGTGCTTCCCGCTCGTTAAAAGCCATGTCCCATCCGCTGAGACTGAAGATATTATGCACCCTGGGTGACCAGGAAGTGAGTGTGCAGGATATCGTCGATACGGTGGGCACTTCACAGAGCAATATTTCACAGCATCTTGCCATTCTTCGCGATAAGGGCATTCTGGCCTCGCGCAAGGATGCAAACAAGGTGTATTATCGCGTCGGAGACACACGCACCTTGCGTTTGATTGGCATGATGCGCGATGTGTTTTGTTCAGCCGGCCCAGGCGTTGGTGAATAAGCTTCTTTTAACCCATTTAAGTAGTCGTTTTTTTCATGGAACATTTACCCGAGTTTTTCAGCAACCACCTGGTTTTGTTTGGTGCGCTGTTTGTTGTACTGGTTCTGTTGTTCAAGGCGGAGTTTGAGCATCAGGTCGGTAAGGCGAATCAGATCACGCCAGTGAATGCGATCCGGGTGATGAATAATAATGACGATGCACTGGTGCTGGATGTACGCACCGAGGCGGAATACAAAAACGGGCATATCAAGAACGCGAAAAACATTCCGCTATCCGCGCTACAGAGCAGGCTTTCCGAGCTGGATAAATACAAGAGTCGGCCTGTGCTGGTGTATTGCAATGTTGGTAACACCTCGGGCAAAGCCTGTCGTATGCTGACTAAATCCGGTTTTACCGAGGTGCGTAACCTGAGCGGCGGAATTCATGACTGGCAGGATGCAAACCTGCCGTTGACCACCAAATAAACCTATTCAGAACAGAGATCCTCATGACTGACCAGAATTCATCAGAGCAGCAGTTTGCTATACAGAAAATCTATTTGAAAGACGTTTCATTTGAGTCGCCGAACTCGCCGCAGGTTTTTAACGAAAGCGAATGGAAACCCGAGATCAATGTCCAGATTAATACCGGCAACAGTAGTTTGAATGCAGAGCTGTATGAGGTTGTGCTCAATATCACGGTGACCGCAACGCAGGACAATAAAACCGCGTTTCTGGCTGAAATCAAGCAAGCAGGTCTTTTTGCCATGAGCGGCTTCAGTGAGGAAAATATTGGCGGCATGCTTGGTGCGTATTGTCCGGAAGCACTGTTTCCGTTTGCGCGTGAGGCACTTGCAGAGCTGATAGCCAAGGGCGGTTTTCCGCAGTTGCTGCTGGCGCCGGTCAACTTCAACGCGCTGTATGCTCAGCATCTGCAGCAACAGGCGGCTCCTGCCGCCCAGGGTACGGCCCACTAGCGCATGCCGGGCGCGACGGCTGATCAGCACATCGCGGTACTGGGTGCGGGTTCGTGGGGCACCGCGCTGGCGATTCATCTGGCTCGCGCCGGGCTGAAGGTCTGCCTCTGGGGAAATGAACCCGAGCATGTCGCGCGCCTGCACCAGCAGCGGCGCAACCAGCAATTTTTACCCGATGTCGATTTTCCTCCCAGCCTGAGTGTCGAGGCTGATCTGGAGACCGTGCTCGGCCGGGCGGCCTGGGTGCTGCTCGCTATTCCCAGCCATGCCTTCCGTTCTTTTTTGCACGCGCATACAAAATTATTCACCGCCGCCATGCCGGTGGCCTGGGCCAGCAAAGGCCTGGAACAGAACAGCGCAAAACTGCTTCACGAAGTCGTCAAAGAGGAGCTGCCGCAGTGCCAACATCTGGCGGTGATTTCGGGCCCCACCTTTGCCAAAGAAGTGGCGAGGAACATGCCGACAGCGATCAGTGTTGCTTCGAACTCTGAAACGTTTGCCAGCACCCTCACCGATGCCTTGCACAGTGGTCGTTTCCGGGTGTATGTGAGTGACGATATTGTGGGTGTCGAACTCGGCGGTGCGGTGAAAAATGTGCTCGCGATCGCCGCCGGCGCTGCCGATGGTCTCGGCTTTGGCGCCAATGCGCGTGCTGCGCTGATTACCCGCGGTCTGGCTGAAATGATGCGTCTTGGCGAAGTCATGGGCGGGCGCCGCGAAACCTTTATGGGTCTGGCGGGCATGGGTGATCTGGTGCTGACCTGCACCGATGATCAGTCGCGCAACCGGCGTCTGGGTTTGTTGCTGGCGCAGGGGAAAACACTTGATGAGATTAACCAGCAGATCGGCCAGGAAATCGAAGGCGTGAAAACAGCGGCAGAAGTGATGCGGCTGGCAGAAAAACATCAGATTGACATGCCGATCACGCGCCAGGTCTACCGCGTGCTGTATCAGGGCGCTTCACCACAAAACGCAGTCCGAGAACTGCTCAGTCGCGATAGCACCAGTGAATTTTGATTCGGGGCGCTAGCCCAGCCCTGAAAACTCCTGCTGACGTAAAGCTTCGTAAACCACCACTGCCACCGTGTTGGACAGATTCAGGCTGCGACTGCTCGCCAGCATGGGCAGGCGCAGCGTGTGTTTACTGTCCAGCGTTTCCAGAAATGTTGCAGGCAGGCCGCGGGTTTCGGGGCCAAAAATCAGAGTATCGCCCGGATTAAAGGCCGCCCTGTGGTACAAGGTCTGTCCACGGGTCGATAAGGCGTAGGTCTGTCCTGTGGTTTGCAACAAAGCTGCTTCGAGCGAGTCATGTAGCTCAACATCGGCCCATTCATGATAATCGAGCCCGGCGCGACGCAATTTTTTATCCTCGAGCGCGAATCCTAGCGGTTTCACCAGATGCAGACGGCAACCGGTATTGGCACAAAGACGAATGATATTGCCCGTATTGGGCGGAATTTCCGGTTGATACAGTACGATATTGAACATGCGAGAATTGTATCCTGACTATGAGTGAGCACAAGTTGCTTCTGTAGCGAGCCGAGGCGGTTGAGTTCTGCTATATATAGTGTTGCACTAATCGCTGGTTGTGCCAGACCGATCGGCAGTAGACTGATAAAAATGAGATTGCTCAATGAGATCACCCGCCATGACAAATACAGTGCTGCAAATGTGAGTCATGCATGGCAAAACAGATGATACAGACAGAACCAAAAATTGAACAACGCGACCTTTTACTACTGGTCGATGATGACCCGCTGATTGCAGAAACCCTGGATTTTGTGCTTGCTCGCGAATTTGAGGTTATGCTCGCCGATTCGCGTGGCAAGGCTTTGTCGTTGCTGGGCACGCAGACGTCCCGAACCCCTATGCTGGCGCTGGTAGACCTGGGCTTGCCGCCTGTTCCGCATCGCCCCGATGAAGGCTTTGAGCTCATTCGCGAGTTGATCGCAGCAGTGCCGGGGATCAAGATCCTGGTGCTCTCGGGGCAGGATAATGATGTCAATATTCAGCACGCTCTGACCCTGGGGGCGGTCGATTTTGTCTCCAAGCCAGCAGAACCGGCGTTGTTGCTTTCGCGCCTGCATCACCATCAGCGCCTGCAGCAGATAGAACAACAGCGTGAGTCAGAACAGGATTTTTCAATTATCGGCGCCAGCCCGGCGACCCAGACGGTTAACCGTCAGATCGAACAGTTTGCCAGTTCACCCTTTCCGGTACTGATTACTGGCGAGTCCGGTACCGGCAAGGAGCTGGTTGCGCGCGCATTGCACAGCCAGAGCCAGCGAAAAGCCGAGCCCTATATGGTGCTGAACTGTGCATCGATAGCGCCCGATTTGCTGGAGGCGCAGTTGTTTGGCCATCGCAAGGGGGCGTTTACCGGCGCCAGCGAAGACCATCGCGGATTTTTTATGGAGGCCGGCAAGGGCACGCTATTTCTCGATGAAATAGGCGAACTACCGCTGGCGTTGCAGGGCAAATTGCTACGCGTGATAGAAAGCGGTGAGTTTTACCGTGTGGGTGAAACGCGGCAGCTGCAGTCACAAGCGCGTATACTGGCCGCAAGCAACAAGAATTTGAGCGAAGAGGTATCGGCTGGGCGATTTCGTGCTGACCTGTATCATCGGCTGTGTATACTGGATATCGAATTACCCCCGCTGCGTGCGCGCGGCCACGATGTCATGTTGCTGCTGGATTATTTTCAGGAGGTATACGCGGACAGCGTGCCGCCGTTTAGTTTTGACGATGATGCCCTGGATCTGTGGCTGGATTATGATTTTCCGGGGAATGTGCGCGAGCTACGCAACATCGTGATACGACTTGGAACGCGTTATCCAGGCGCAGTGGTGAGCCGCAGTCAACTTGAGAAGGAGCTTGAGCTACAATTATCAACAACGACTCTGTCGAATGAAGGCGACATACTCGGCGACGAATATATACGCCAGCAGCTGGAAGCAGGCACTTTAAAGCTGGATGAAATTACTGCCGACGTAGAAAGCCACTGTATACGTATAGCGCTTGAGCTACATAATAATAATATAAGCAAAGCCGCAGAAGCGCTGCACATAAACAGAACGACTTTGTACAGTCGTGTACAAAAGCTAGGGAGGCACTGATGTATTTAGAACATTATGGCCTGGAGCGGCCACCCTTCAAGATTACACCTGATACCAGCCTGTTCTACGCGGGCAACAAGCGTGGCGCAGCGCTCGACGCACTGATATATGCGATACGTAGCGGCGAAGGCATTATTAAAGTCGTAGGCGAAGTGGGCAGTGGAAAAACCATGCTCTGTCGCATGCTGGAGATACGTCTCAGTGGCCTGCTCGACGTGGTCTATATTGCAAACCCCAGCATCTCAGCCGATAACATCCTGCACGTGATTGCGCATGAGTTGCATCTCGATATCACAAATCAATCGAGCAAATTCGATGTGATGCAAATGCTGCAACAACATCTTCTGGAAAAGCACGCGGAAAATCGACAGGTCGTAGTTTTTGTTGAAGAAGCGCAGAGCATGCCGATTGAAACGCTGGAAGAAATTCGCCTGCTAAGTAATCTGGAAACAGACGAAAGCAAATTATTACAGATGGTGTTATTTGGCCAGCCGGAGCTTGATGAAAAACTGGTGCAACCGAACATACGACAACTGAAAGAACGCATCACCCACAGTTTTTACCTCGACCCATTTCCGCCACGTGACGTACTTGATTATTTAAATTTTAGATTGCGCGCTGTTGGTTATCGAGGCCCCGACATTTTTGATGAAAAAGTCGCAAAAGAAGTCAAAAAAATTTCCGGGGGCCTCACGCGACGTATCAATATCATCGCAGACAAGGCAATGATGGCCGCCTTTTCTGAAGGCGTGCATCAGATTAGTTTAAAGCATATTCGCAGCGCAGCGATAGACAGTGATTTCAAAAAGGCGACAAACTATAAGACGTGGTGGCTGGGCGCAAGTGTCTGTGCCGGTTTGCTACTGGCGCTCTGGATTGGAACGCAGATCACTGGCCGTGCAAACAATGCCGTGGCGCAACGCAGTACGGTAAAGATAAGCGATCACGTACTGCAGCCATCAGCCGCTGTTGAAACAGGCCAGGATACGACATTGCTGAAACAGCGCCTGTCATACACCGAACACTGGCTACAACGGGTCAACGACGATCAGTACAGCATTCAGCTATTTATGGCGAGGACGAAAGACGCTGACGCGGTAGAAGATTTTTTGCAAAATTTACCGGGCTCGCTCAAGCTTGAAAAAATTTACATATACCAGACCCGTATTAACGGAAATCCTATGTATAGCGTTCTATACAATGATTATGAGTCGCGGCAGACCGCGAGAACAACAATACAGAACCTGCCTGAAGAGCTTCAGGCGAGCAAGCCTTATCTGCGTCGTGTCGGGGCCTTGCGTAAAGATCTTGCGCGCATGGCAGATTCCGCCAGCAGTCAATTACATCGAGTTATCGGATGAAAATGAAACTAAAAACACAGGCCGTGATTCTTGGCCTTAGCCTGGCGCTGAGCGGCTGTGGCGCATCGAATCCACCAAAAATGTCGGAAGGCCATATTAAACCGCCAAAGGAATCGACCGATATTCCACAAACCGTGAGTGCAGCGCCCGCGTTGCCGGCACCGAAAAAGCGCCCGGATCTTGAAACCTACACGGTGGTAGTCAACCAGGTGCCTGTGCGTGACCTGCTGTTTTCAATGGCGCGCGATGCAAAACTCAATCTGGACATCGATGACGATATTAAAGGACAGGTCACGATGAATGCTATCGATCAGACCCTGCCAAAAATCCTGGATCGTCTGGCAGAGCAGGTGCCGATTAATTATAAGTTACAAGGCAACAGTCTTCATGTCATGGCAGACAAGCCTTATTTACAAACGTATGAAGTGGATTATCTCAACATGTCGCGTGCGAGCACCGGTAATGTTGAGGTGGCAACAGAAATCAGTTCAACGGGCGCGGGCGCTTCAAATAGCAGCAGCGGTAGTAGTGGGTCAAGCGGTGGTAACAACTCAAACACAAAAGTAAAAAACACCTCTGATAATAATTTCTGGCAAAGCCTGGCGGGAAACATCGCTAATATTATTGGTGAAAGTACTAAGTCCGGTGGCGGTAAAAACGGTCTGAGCGATAATATTATTGTCAATCGTGAAAGTGGCTATATCAGCGTACGTGCAACAGCGCGTCAGCAAAAACAGGTACAGAAATTTCTTGCCAAGGTTATGGGCAGCGCCAAGCGTCAGGTGCTGATCGAGGCAACGATTGCCGAAGTGACACTGAGTGATAATTATCAGGCGGGGATTGACTGGTCGGTTATCAATAGCAATAGCACAGATAATGCTACGCAAAATTTGCTTGGTGGCAATCTGGGGGCGGCGCCCGTATTTACTACAACTTTGACTGGTAGTTCAGGAAATAATGCATTATCAGGCACACTGAAAGCACTCGAAACATTTGGGCATGTGAAGGTGTTATCTAGCCCTAAAGTTATGGCGCTGAACAATCAGACTGCCATGCTGAAAGTGGTCGACAATCAGGTATATTTCACCACCAAGGTACAGGCTTCAACATCACTCACGGCGAGTGGTGCTTCAGTATCGAACCAGCCAGTTGTGGAAACGCAGTTGCAGACCGTACCCATCGGTTTTGTCATGTCAGTAACGCCCTACATCGACAAAAATGATGTGGTGATGATGAATGTGCGGCCGACTATTTCTAGAATTGTGAGCACGGTCGATGACCCCAACCCCGAGTTGGCAAAAAACGGTGCCACGAGTGCAATACCGGTGATTCAGGTACGTGAAATCGAATCTATGCTCAAAATAAATAATGGTGATACTGCAGTAATTGGTGGACTGATGCAGGACCAGGTGATCAAACACACCAGTGGTATCCCGATTCTTTCCAGCATTCCGTTTCTTGGTAATCTGTTTTCGTATCGGGACGATCAGTATGTGAAATCTGAACTGGTGATATTTATCCGACCAGTAGTCATGCATGACGCAAGCCTGCGAGGTGATCTGAAAGATTATCGACAATACCTGAACGAAGACGTTAAACCCTAAGCATGCAGCACGTATGCGGGTGACGAGAGAACATAATGAGTTTACTTCTGGATGCACTAAAAAAGGCGGCAAAAGACAAGGAAGCCAGCAGTGCGGCTGCCGCGAGTGCGCCAGCACCAGCGGATGGCCCCGATAAAACGAATCCGATAGTTGAAAGTGAGCCACCTGAGCTTACCCTGGATGATATTCCAGATGCTCAAACAAGTCCTGAACAGCCAGCCAAAGAAGTAGAGCCCCCGTCTGCGCCTGAGCAGCCTCTAACGTTTGATGCCGAGCCGGTGCCCAATAGAGTGTCGGATGAAGCCTTGCAAGTGCTGATATACAAAACCAATCATGCGCAGAAGAAAAAACGCTGGATAATCTGGGGCGGCGCAGCGGCCGTAAGCGTGATTACTCTGACCATCAGTGGGCTGTATTTCTTCAAACAAATCCAGCAGCAGATTGAAACTCTGGAAACAAGACACCGCGTTAATATGCGGGCGGTAGAATCAGAACCAGTGAAAGTAAAAAAAATGCAGTTAGCGACTTTCGACAAAAAATCGGATTCAGCCCCATCGACAAAGACGCCCTCCAGGTTGGCCACCATAAAAAATCCGGCACAAAAAAAAGCGGCTACAAAGAATAGCGGGCGAATAGAGAGTAGAGCAGTTCATAAACAAACGCCGACAAATAATTTCAGTGTAATGCATGGTGTAAAAAAAGACCCGGTGGGCGCATTGCTGAATAAAGCATGGGTCGCCTATAACGCATCAGATTATGCCCGAGCAAATGATTTATATGCGCAGGTATTAAACCATGAAAAAAATAATCGAGATGCACTGATGGGGCTGGCAGCAATTGCATTAAAGAAAAATGACACCAGAACTGCTACGGAGTATTACGGTAAATTGTTACAGCTTGATCCTCGCGATCCGGTGGCTAATGCGGCGATCATTAATATGAATAACAGCCAAAATGATGATGCGCAGAGTGAAGCAAGACTGCTTTACCTGTTGCGGCTAGAGCCGAATGCAGCGCACCTGTATTACGCGCTTGGTAATAAATATTCGGCACAGAGCAAGTGGCCGGAAGCCGAAGCCGCGTACTTTAATGCATATGAACACGACAACACCAGCGCTGACTATGCCTACAATCTTGCGGTAAGTCTGGAGCGTATCGGCCGGCCTAAAGAAGCAATTAAATATTATAAGGCCGCATTACAGCTGGCCCAAAACAGCAATATCAGTTTTTCTGTTGATGTTGTAAAAAAACGACTGGAACAAATTCAACAATGAACACCGTTAACCGTGACCGCGGTCGCAAAAAAATGAAACTGGGTCAGGAGCTCATTGCCAAGGGGCTGGCGAGCGTTGATCAGGTTGAAATCGGGCTTACCGAGCAAAAAAAATCAGGCGGGCTGATCGGTGAAATTCTAATAAAACTGGGTTTTGTTACAGAATCCGTTATGCGCGATGTGCTGGCCCAGGTGCTCGGGGTCGGCAGTATAGATTTAAAAACAGCGGTGCCGGAAAAAGAAGCACTGGAGCTCATCAGCAAAGATGTGGCCAAACGCCATACGATAGTACCAGTCAGTTACGACGCAGAAAACCAGTTATTGAAAATAGCGATGAAAAACGCATCGGACTTACTGGTGCTGGACCGACTTAATGCGGTGGTAGGTCGTAAGATAGAAATAATACCGTTGATTTCGGGCGAAAGTGAAATCAAAAAAGCCATTGACCAGTTTTATGGTTATGAATTGTCAGTCGATGGAATTTTGCACGAAATTGAAACGGGTGAAGTCGATTACCAAAGTCTGGAAGCAATCGATGATGAATACAGCCAGCCGCTAGTTCGACTGGTCGATGCTATTCTTGCAGACGCAGTAAAGCATGATGTGTCTGACATTCATTTTGAGCCCGAAGACGGTTTCCTGCGCCTGCGTTATCGTGTCGATGGTGTGCTTCGTCAGATACGCAGCCTGCACAAAGATTACTGGTCGGCGATCGTGGTGCGACTTAAGGTTATGTCGGGAATGAATATTGCTGAAACGCGAATTCCACAGGACGGCCGACTCAGTCTGCAGGTTCAAGGGAATCGTGTGGATTTCCGCGTATCCGCGCACCCGACAACGCATGGTGAAAATATTGTGTTGCGCGTGCTCGACCGCGCCAAAGGCATCGTGCCACTTGAGCAGCTCGGTGTTCACGAGGGTACATTAAGAACCTTAACGATGATGATGGCGCGACCAGAAGGCATACTTCTGGTCACCGGGCCTACGGGTAGCGGCAAAACCACAACACTGTATTCAATGCTCAATTATGTGAAGTCTGAACAGGTCAA
>CAYRNH010000079.1:0-9718 GCA_964425515.1 uncultured Thiotrichaceae bacterium
GTGTTGAGTTTCATGTCCAGGTTGGCGAATACCACGCTGTCGCTGAATTGCTTCAGTGCTTTTTCAAGGTCGGACAGAGTCTGTCTGACATAACGCTCGGGCTTTTTGCTGAGGCGTGGAATGATCATCAAAAAATCGCCCAGATGTTTACCGTGCTCGTCGCGAGTCGGTGCGAGTTTCCATAAAGGTTGCCCGGGAGAAATATTCACGCCCAGGTTAAGTTCGTTTGCGGCCATGCTGACCCCCGCCTCTATTGTGACTGCCTTCATCTCGATAATAGCACGAGACTGGCGCTGCGCCATGTCCCCGGAAGATTATGTCGGCGCGTCCAGACAGCCGAGCAACCAGCGCCGGATATCAGAGATCTCGGACATAGAAACACTGTGTTCCATATCATATTCGTGCCATTCGGGGATGTAGCCAGCACGTTCGAGGTTTTTTGCTGCTTCTCGCCCGCGTTCGATCGCAACCACAGGGTCACGCGAGCCGTGCGCCAGAAACAGCGCGAGATCGTGCCCGGCGGCCAGTTGCGCGCAACCTGGCAGATAGCAGGACAGCGCCATGATCCCGCCCAGCTGTGACTCGCGTTGTTTTAGCCCGCAGTGCAGAGCGATCACCCCACCCTGAGAAAAACCGGCGAGCACAATCCGTTCAGGTGCTATCCCTGCCTGGATTTGCTGCTCGATCAGAGCATCGATCGCTGCGCTCGAAGCCTCGATACCGGCCACATCTTCCTGTGCCACAATGTCGGGGCTGGCAATATCGTACCAGCCCGGCATGCGATAGCCCTGGTTGATGGTGATCGGTCGTACCGGTGCGTGCGGAAAAATAAATCGTAGTCGCAGGCTGGCTGGCAGCTGTAGTTGCTCGACGATGGGGACAAAGTCCGAGCCATCGGCACCGAGGCCGTGCAGCCAGATGACGCAGGCATCAACTGGGTTGCCCATGTCCTGTTGAATAAAATCGAGGTGCGCCATGCTTATTTCTTCCGGATGGTTTTTATCAGACGCGATTATTGCAATAATCGCGTCTGCGGTACAAAAAACATGAGGCGCGCAGTGAGGACCACACTTTTCAGAACACTAATCGGTAGCAGTTTGCTGCTTGTCGTCTGCGCGCTATCGGCCTGCGGCAAAACGGGTGCGCTGTATTTGCCCGACGCCAGTCCTGCAGCAACCGCGGCACAACCCGCTGCACCCGGCCCCGGCAAACCACAGTAGACAAAACACCATGGATTATTTCGAATATCGCAATGGCGCACTGTGGGCCGAATCGGTTGATCTTTCCGCTCAGGTGGCTGGCTGGGGCACGCCCTGTTACGTGTACTCGCGTGCCACCATCGAGCGCCACTGGAAAGCGTTTGACGATACCCTGAAAGCACGACCACATCTGGTGTGCTATGCGGTCAAGGCCAATTCCAGTCTGGCGGTGCTCAATGTGCTGGCGCGGCTGGGTTCGGGTTTCGATATTGTATCGGTCGGCGAACTCGAACGCGTGCTGCGCGCCGGTGGCGACGCGGGCAAGGTCGTGTTCTCCGGCGTGGGAAAAAAGGCCGATGAGATCGCGCGCGCGCTCGAAGTCGGGATTCGCTGTTTTAATGTCGAATCATTGCCCGAACTGGACGTCATCAATTCGGTTGCAGCCAGCATGAACCGCGTCGCACCGGTGTCCTTGCGAGTGAATCCGGATGTCGATGCCAAAACTCACCCCTATATTTCCACCGGGCTGAAAGACAACAAATTTGGTATCGCGATCGATGAAGCGCTAGCAGCATATCAGCAGGCGGCAGCTTCGCCTGCACTGGAAGTGGTGGGTATCGACTGCCATATCGGTTCTCAGCTGACCGAGGTAGCGCCTTTTGTCGATGCGCTGGCACGGGTGCTGGTGCTGGTCGATAAGCTCGAAGCCGCAGGTATCAAACTCAAACATCTGGATCTCGGCGGCGGTCTGGGTATCCGCTATAAGGATGAAACACCACCGCAACCGGCCGAACTGGTCAAGGCTCTGCTTGCAGGTCTGGGTGAGCGCGATCTTGAGATTCTGCTCGAGCCCGGCCGCGCCATTGTAGGTAATGCCGGAGTGCTGCTCACCCAGGTGCTGTATCTGAAACACAATCAGCACCGTAATTTTGCAATTGTTGACGCGGCAATGAACGATTTGATGCGCCCCGCACTCTATGCTGCCTGGCAGGACATCGTGCCGCTGATTCCGCGACAAAACCAGCCGAGCCAGGTTTATGATGTGGTCGGGCCGGTGTGTGAAACCGGTGATTTTCTGGGTAAGGATCGTGAGCTTTCGCTGCAGCAGGGTGATTATCTTGCGGTACGTTCGGCAGGCGCTTATGGTTTCAGTATGAGCTCGAATTACAATACGCGTCCGCGCGCGGCAGAAGTGCTGGTCGATGGTGACCGTGCTGTGATCGTGCGTCAGCGCGAAACCCTGGAACAGCTGATGCAAGGTGAAACCACGCTTGACTGAAAACATACATTTGTTGGCTGAAGAAATGGACACTGCCAGAACATTTCTGGATCAGGGCACCTTGATGTATGCGCGCGGTGAGATTCCGCTGGCTGATGAAGAATGGCAGCAGCTCGAAATTTTGTTGCAGGGTCTGGATTACGATCATGTTGTTGGGGGTGATGCAGCGGAGTCGCATTCGGTTCAGGTCTGCCGGTTTTTTAATGACGTAAAAATACCCGAAGCCCTGCACGTACGGTCTGAACAGATAAACAATCTGGTGATGAGTCCAAAAATGCGGCGCTTTTATCGGCGCTTTACCGGTAGCGAAAATTTATGCTTGCGCCGTTGTCAGGCCAACCTGATGCAGACCGGTGATTATATCGGTGTGCACAAAGACCAGGATAGCAACCCGGACTACATTGCTACCGTGGTGTTTCATTTCGCGGATGATTATTGTGGCGGCGATTTTGTCACCCATGACAGCCATAGTGGTGAACAGCATTTTCATCCGCCTGCACATACTGTGTTGGTCAACAATTGCACCATTCCGCACGAAGTGGCACCGGTAGAACAGGGCAGCCGCCTCACCCTCGCCTGTTTTTTGTCGACCGAATTTGGTCCCAGCCGCAACCAGCGCGAAGATTTTCAGCTCAATCAGCAAGACTGAGTCCGCCGCCAGACCAGCGGGCAGAATGATGATTGCCTGCAACCCCGAAATGCCGGTAAGATTCTCGATATGCAGCTTAAATTCACAAAAATGCACGGCATTGGCAACGATTTTGTCGTGATCGATGCTATTTCCCAGTCTGTCCACCTTTCTCCAGAGCAAATTCGTTATATCTGCGACCGCCATTTTGGTGTCGGTTGCGATCAGCTGTTGCTGGTCGAGACCAGTCATCGCGAGGACGCCGAGTTTCGTTACCGAATTTACAATGCTGATGGCGGCGAAGTTGGCCAGTGTGGCAACGGCGCGCGCTGTTTTGCGCGTTTTGTTCACGATCAGGGTTTGACCCAGAATCGCGAGATCGCGGTGGAAACCGCAGGCGGCATGATTCGCCTGATATTGCAGCAGGATGGCCAGGTCACGGTGGATATGGGGGAGCCCAATTTTGCGCCCGCTGCCCTGCCTTTCGAGGCTGAGGCCAGCGCTGAAAGCTACGATATCGTGGTGAACGGGGATAAATATGCTATAGGTGCAGTATCCGTCGGTAACCCGCACGCGGTGATACAGGTCGATTCGGTCGCCAATGCACCGGTGTTAACGCTGGGGCCAGCGCTGGAAAAACATTCGCGATTTGCCGAAGGCGTGAATGTGGGTTTCATGGAAATTGTTGATCGCGCGCATATTCGTCTGCGCGTGTTCGAGCGCGGGGCGGGTGAAACCCTGGCCTGCGGCACCGGCGCCTGTGCAGCCGTGGCGATTGGCATTCGCAATCATCTGCTGGATAACCAGGTGCAGGTGGCGCTCCCAGGCGGGGAATTAAATATAAGCTGGAACGGTGAAGGGACATCACTTTTGATGACCGGTCCGGCACAAACGGTATACCAGGGGCAAATACAACTGTGACAAGAATAATACAAAGCACACAGAAAAAACCGGATGAGCACTCGGGCGATGACAGCCAGCTGATCAAACTACTGAAACAGCATCCGGATATATTGCAGCGCCATCCAGAGCTCATGCCGGAGCTGGAAATTCCGCACTCGACCGAAGGCGCGTCCTCCTTGATCGAACGTCAGGTATTCATGCTACGCGACAAGCTCAAAGCGCACGACAAACGCCTGCGCGGCCTGATGGATATCGCGCGCGCAAACGAACGTCTGGCCAGCAGCCATCATCGGATTGCAGTCAATCTGCTCGGCGCACGTGACCTGAACGATGTGATCAGCAGCGTGGTCGCCGAGCTGGGCAACGAGCTCAAGGCCGATTTCGTGGCGATACGCCTGTTCAGTGATGACGAATCATTACTGCAGCAAAAGCCCGAGCTATTTATCAGGCGCAGCGCCGAACCATTGTCCGCGTTTGCCACCATGCTCAAGCACCGCAATCCGGTATGTGGCCGCAGCTCGCAGGAACAGATTGCCTTTTTATTTGGCGAGGATGCTGAACATGTTGCCTCGGCGGCGGTAATTCCGCTGGTCGCAGGTGCAGATCTCGGTCTGCTGGGACTGGGTGGGCGCGAAGCGAGCCGTTTTACCAGCAACATGGGCACCGATTTTCTCAATCAGATCGGCGAGATGGTGAGCATAGCGCTGGCCGTGCACCTCGAACAGCCATGAACCATCAGGCCGATCTGGAGCGTTTTTACACGTACCTCACGGCAGAAAAACGCTATTCACAGCATACCCTGGCCGCTTACCGCCGTGATCTGCAGGCATTCACCGGTTTTTGTGGTGAGATCAGCAACTGGGATGCCATCGACCAGAAAAAAATAAGAGCCTTTGTTTCCAGCCAGCATCGCAAAGGCCTGGGCGGCAAATCACTGCAAAGACAGCTTTCTTCGATTCGTAGTCTGTACCGATTCCTTTGTCGCCACCAGCTTGCCAGCACCAGCCCGGCTCAGGGTGTGCCCGCGCCTAAAGCGGGCAAGCGCCTGCCCAAAACCCTGCACGTTGACGAGCTCAGCCAGCTGCTCGCGGTAAAAAATGACAGTCCACTGGCGCTGCGCGATATCGCCATGATGGAGCTGCTCTATGGCTGCGGCCTGCGTCTGGCCGAGCTCAGCGGGCTGAATCTGCAGGATATCGACTGGCAGCAGAGCGCGCTCACGGTCACCGGCAAGGGTCGCAAGCAGCGCCGCATTCCTTTTGGCCAGAAGGCCGCGAGCGCGCTGAAAAAATGGCTGCCAGAGCGGGGATTGCTGCTAAAACAGGACAGCCCGGCGCTGTTCATCAGCCAGCGCGGCCAGCGCATCAGCCACACCAGCATCGCCCAGCGTCTTAACAAATGGGCGCTGGAACAGGGCATTGGCAGCCATGTGCATCCCCACAAGCTGCGCCATTCCTTCGCTTCACACATTCTGGAGTCGAGCAGCGACCTGCGCGCGGTGCAGGAGCTGCTCGGTCACGCCAATCTCAGTACCACACAGATATATACCCATCTTGATTTTCAGCATCTCACCAGCGTTTACGACAAAGCGCACCCCCGCGCTCACAAAAAACCCTGATATTTCCAATACCGCCTAAGCCCTTACACGCAATGGCGCGTTAAGGTGGCGAAATCATGTAAAATCAGCCGCCTGTAGAGCAATCGCATATATTTATGATTTCTGGAGGCTAAGGTGGAAACGTTTCACGGCACAACCATCGTCACGGTACGTCGAAATGGCGCCGTAGTCGTTGGCGGCGATGGCCAGGTCACGCTGGGCAACACAGTGATGAAAGGCAATGCAACCAAGGTGCGCAAGGTGTATCACGATAAAGTGATCGCCGGTTTCGCGGGCGCTACCGCGGACGCGTTCACCCTGCTGGAAAGATTCGAAGGTATGCTGGAACGCCACAGCGGGCAGTTGCGCCGTGCAGCGGTCGAGCTGGCCAAAGACTGGCGCACCGATCGCATGCTGCGCAAGCTTGAGGCCATGCTAATTGTGGCGGACCGCGACTCATCATTGTTGGTGTCCGGAACCGGTGATGTAATCGACACGGTGGATGATCTAATCGCGATCGGTTCTGGCGGCCCTTACGCGCAGTCTGCTGCGCGCGCGCTGTTCGATAATACCGAGCTATCCGCACGCGAGATCGTGGAAAAAAGTTTGTCTATCGCAGGTGATATTTGTATTTACACAAATCACACCCACACCATAGAAGAAATTAGTTGAGACCCCGTTTGATATGTCCGAGATGACACCCAGAGAAATTGTTCAGGAACTGGACAAGCACATTGTTGGCCAGAAAGATGCGAAGCGTGCGGTCGCCATTGCGCTGCGCAATCGCTGGCGTCGTTTGCAGGTGGATGAAAGTCTGCGCAATGAAATTACGCCAAAAAATATTTTAATGATCGGCCCCACCGGCGTGGGCAAAACCGAAATTGCACGCCGCCTTGCGCATTTGGCGCACGCACCATTCGTGAAAGTCGAAGCAACCAAGTTTACCGAAGTCGGATATGTTGGCCGCGAAGTTGATTCAATCATTCGTGACCTGGTTGACATGTCGGTTAAAACGACGCGCGAGCAGGAGCTCGAAAAAGTCAGGCACCAGGCTGAAGCCGCCGCAGAAGAGCGTATTCTTGATGCCTTGTTGCCGCCGGCACACAACAGTTTCGGTGAGCCGGAAACGAGTGATAGCGGCACGCGAGAGAAATTCCGCGACAAACTGCGCGCGGGCGAACTCGATGATAAAGAAATCGATATCGAAATTTCATTGCCATCGGTTGGTGTAGAAATTATGGCGCCACCCGGCATGGAAGAAATGACCAGCCAGTTGCAAAGCATGTTTCAGAATGTGTCTGGCGGTAAAACAAAAACTCAGAAAATACGCATTGCCAATGCACGCAAGGCGCTGATTGAAGATGAAGCCGCAAAGCTAATCAAAGAAGATGAAATCAAGGCGCGAGCGGTAGAGAACGCAGAGCAAAACGGCATTGTTTTTGTCGATGAAATAGACAAAGTTGCTAAAGGTTCTGAACACGGCGGCGGTGCCGATGTATCACGCGAAGGTGTGCAGCGTGATCTGCTGCCGCTGGTAGAAGGCTGTACGGTGAGCACCAAATACGGAATGGTGAAAACCGACCACATTTTATTTATCGCATCCGGTGCGTTTCATCTATCCAAGCCTTCGGACCTGATTCCGGAACTGCAGGGACGGCTACCGATTCGGGTTGAACTGACCGCGCTAAACGCTGATGATTTTCGTCGTATCCTGACCGAGCCCGATGCAGCACTGACCGTGCAGTATCGTGCGCTGATGCAGACCGAAGGCGTTGATATTGAGTTCAGCGAAGACGGCATCAAAAAGATTGCAGAAATCGCTTACAAAGTAAACGAGCGTTCCGAGAATATTGGTGCGCGTCGTTTGCACACCGTGATGGAAAGATTGCTCGAAGATATTTCATTCGAAGCCCCGGATAAGTCCGGTGAAAAGGTTGTTGTTGACGCCGCGTTCGTGGAAAACAGTCTCGGCGAACTGGTGCAGGATGAAGATCTTAGCCGATATATATTGTAAAAATTATTTGCCACTGAGATTCAGTGGTTGTGTTATTTAATAAACAAGAGATTGCTATGCCAAAACCAACCAACATCAGTTTGCATCAGAAAAGCCGGGTGCTCGAAATCGAATACAGCGATGGCAAAAGTTTCAAACTGCCGTGTGAATATCTGCGCGTGTATTCACCTTCTGCCGAAGTGACCGGCCACGGCCCGGGACAGGAAGTATTGCAGCTCGGTAAGGAAGAAGTGAACATCGAGGCAATCGAGCCGCAGGGAAACTATGCAGTCAAGCTGTGTTTTGATGATCGTCACGATACCGGTCTGTATACCTGGGATTATCTTTACGATCTGGGCGCAAACTACGAAGAAAAGTGGAAAGACTATCTGAACCGCGTCGAAGCGGCGGGACACAAGAGAAAGAAAAATAATTAGTCCGCCAATGAACGCAAATATACGCAAATAAATATTAATCGTTTGTTAGTTTAAGTGTATGTTTAAGCCGTAGTGCTGAAAGAGATGGAACACAAATGCAGATATTAAAAATTAAATTCGCGTTCATTAGCGTTCATTAGCGGAATAAACATCCATGTCACAGAAAACACATTTTGGCTACAAACAAGTCGAAACTGAAAAAAAGGCCGGCCTGGTCGCAGAGGTATTTTCCTCGGTCGCCAGCAAATATGACGTGATGAATGACGTGATGTCGTTCGGCATTCATCGCATCTGGAAAAAAATTGCCATGGGCCATACCGGGTTAAAAACAGGACAGCGTGCGCTAGATGTGGCGGGTGGTACCGGTGATCTGACAATGTATATGTCACAGCAGGTGGGCGAGAGTGGTGAGGTTATTATTTCGGACATTAATCCTGCGATGCTGGAGCAGGGTCGCCGGCGTTTGTTAGATAAGGGTTATGGCAGCAATATCAAATTTGTCGAAGCCAATGCAGAAGATCTGCCGTTTGAAGATAACAGCTTTCATTGCATCACCATTGCCTTCGGTCTGCGCAATGTCACCGATCAGCAAAAAGCACTGGCCTCGATGTACCGCGTATTAAAACCCGGTGGCCGTTTGCTGATTCTTGAGTTTTCCAAACCGGTGTTGCCCGGACTGAACAAAGCCTACGATTTTTATTCATTTAATGTGCTGCCGATGATGGGCAAGCTCATCGCCAATGATGCCGACAGTTATCGTTATCTTGCCGAATCCATACGCATGCATCCAGACCAGTCAACGTTGCAGTCCATGATGGAGCAGGCGGGCTTTGAGCGCTGTCGCTATTACAATATGAGTGGTGGCATTGTGGCGCTGCACAAAGGTTTCAAACTCTGACACATGATCAGCAAAGCCGCCAGCGACTGGTTACAGGCAGCGATCAATGCTGGTCTGGCGCTCGACCCGGAAATAAAACAAAAACTGCAACCAATGACCGGCCGTGTCATTCGTGTTCGACTCAAGCTGATCGAGCGCGAACTTTTTTTATTTCCCAGTGAAGACGGCATCGATATCGAGACCGATTATGCTGGCGAAGCGGATACTACATTAAGCGGAACCCCGCTGGCCTTATTGAAAATGGGCCTGAGTAAACAGACCGCACCGCTGTTGTTGAAAGGCGAAGTGAGTATCGAAGGCGACACGCACCTTGGCCGAGAATTTAAAAAAGTACTCGCCAGCCTGGATATAGACTGGGAAGAGCTGGCGGCGAGAATGATTGGCGATGCGCCAGCACATCAGCTGTTCAAAACGCTTAACAGCGTGCGACGCTGGGGCGCGCAATCCACGCGATCAGTGGCAGATGATGTCAGCGAATATCTACAGGAAGAAAGCCGTGACATAGTGAGCGGTCCCGAACTAAATCATTTTTATCAACAGGTAGATGAATTGCGCGATGCTGTAGCAAGAATAGAGAAGAGTATTGCACAGCTGTCTCAGGGTTCTGCCACATCAGACAACAGAATAAAAAAATGAGATTTATAAAACCCGGGCAATTCATTCGTATGCTGCGCATTAATCTGGTATTAATGCGACACGGTCTGGACGAAATCATATTTGCTACCCATCTGTTCAGACCGGTTCGGTTTCTGGTTTATTTATTCCCGTGGAACTGGTTTGTGCG
>CAYRNH010000080.1:0-5900 GCA_964425515.1 uncultured Thiotrichaceae bacterium
ACTGGGCTGGGGTCGGAATACCCTGACCAGAAAAATAAAAGAACTCGAACTTGAGGACTAAGAGAAATAATAGTCCGCAAATGAACGCGAATAAACGCAAATGTTTTGTTTATGCGCCTACGGCGCGCAGTGAGCACACTTTTTAGTTTTTATTAGCGTGCATTTGCGTTCATTAGCGGACCAATGTTTTTAAAGTATTGCAGCTGTACTCATCTGGCTCAGGCAGTTCATGTATGACTGCTCCAGGTCTTCGCCTTTGTATGTTTCACTAAACTCGCTATGTGTGCCGGAGAATAATACTTTACCGTTATGCAATACCGACATGGTATCGGCAATTTCTTCGACATCGGCCAGTGCATGTGAACTAAAAAACAGACTGACGCCCTGGGTTTTAAGTTTCTTTAACTGTTGTTTGAACAGTACCCGTGCGCGTGGATCGAGCCCACTCATGGGCTCATCCAGAATCAACATTTTTTTGCCACTCAGCAAACATGAAATCAAACCGAGTTTCTGGGTCATGCCCTTTGATAAATTCACTACCGAAGTTTTTAATACATCGACATCAAGCTCAAGTTCGACAAACATTTCTCGTATCAAGGATTCATCGTACTCGGCATTGTGCATGGCCAGCATATAGCTGAGAAAGTCCTGGCAACGTAAATACGAAGGCGGGGTAAAGCGATCGGGTAAATAGGCAATATGCTCGCGCGCTGACACTTCACGATGTGACTTGCCAAATATGTTGATACTACCGGCATCGCAGGCAGTCAGATCGAGTATGGTTTTTATCAGGGTGGTCTTGCCACTGCCATTCATCCCGACCAGACCAAAAAAATCGCCTGCGGCCAAATTGAGGCTGACATCCTGTAATACCGGTTTACCGCTATAGGACTGGAACAGTCCTCGGCATTCAATAGCGATATCAATCATGACTTAGTACTTCTGTGTAGTGCAAACGCAAAAGAGCCCATCAATATGGGCTCTTTTGTCTGAATCATTGTGAACAAGCCTAGAAATTTCTGAATACCGCCGCACAATCTGAACTCGGCGATTTTAAATTATAATTAGCTCCGCTCAGGCAAGGCGCCGACCCGGCGGGCCAGCTGGTAGCATCATCCTTCCCTATCTGCATCGCACCGGATGTCGCCAGCCCATCATCAATTTTGCGATCCAGCTCAGCGAGCACCTGTACCGGGATACCACGACCAGAGATCAATTCGTGCGCCGCAACCGTGGTTACTTGTTGCATCTGACCGTAACTTATCACCATGCCGGATCCAAAACCATTTTCCGGGCAAGTGACTGGACTGCAACCATACTCAGTCGCTGCGACTTTAGCACCAACATCTTTATACCCACCCGTGAGGTAACCCGCTGCTGCAAGATGAACCCAGACAAGGGCACGTTCATCGTCAGTGTTAACCAGACCGTCGCCATTACCGCCACTAGGACCACCGGGCAGATTTACTGTTGACTGAGCGGTTGAATAGTCACCCGGAAACGCGCGATAGCGATCCTGAAAGCTGAACCAGGCAGCGGTAATGCCATCCACGGTATTGTTCAGTGCGTGCACGCGCGCAGTAGTAATAAGTTCCTGTCCCTTGAGCACGCCGCCCAGCAACAGACCGATAATGACCAGCACAATAGCAATCTCGATCAGGGTAAAGCCCGATTGCCTGCCAGCAGAAATACCAGTGTTTGTGTTTAACATTTTCATGTTTAGAACTCTCAAGCGACATCTCGCCAGTTATAGTTTTTATTCATTTCCATACCAGAATATTTGCAATTACCATACCAAACTCTTATAGCCCATAACAACGCGCCCTGCAGCGAATTTGCCACCTTCGGTCGGTAAATTTATGATGATTATTCAACACCTTGTCGCCCAGATGTCGATTTTTTCTCAAGTGCCTTGAGGCGCTCACTTAGAAAAGCCAGCTCATGCCTGTCGGTGATCGCGCCGCTAGCCAGCAAACCACCCAGCAGAGCTTTGGCGTCCTCAACCTCTCCCATGTCTTCGAGCACAAAAATTTTCATGTCTCGCGCCCAGTAAGGCACATTTTTGCCCGTGGCCTTTTCGGTCAGCGCGGTCGCATATTTCAAAGCCAGCGGCAGATCCTTGAGCTCGTGTTTGGCGATCACCACCGCATAGGCCAGCCAGATCCAGCGGCGATTCGGGTCAGCTTTAAACTTTTTATACACATAATCCATCATAAAACGCTTACGCTTCAGGTCGCTCACGCCACCATAGACTCGGGTTGCTGCCAGCAATGGATAACGCCCTTTCGGATCCAGCTTTAAACTTAAATCCAGCCACTGCGCAATACGCGGATAATTCAGCTGCCTGAACGACAGGCTGATACCGGGCTGGTCATCATAGGACTGTAACCAGAGATTCAGGATTTTTGCCATTGCCAGTGGCTCATCCAGCGAGCTTAGAATATAGGCCTGCACCGGCAGCGGCGGCTCCAGTGAACTGGCGCGAGCAACGATGGCCGGCTGCTGACTGTGCCAGAACAGCTGCAGCGCAAACGTGAGCAGTAACAGGCCCCAGACCAGCACAGGAACATCGTGCAAAGGGCGATCTTTTCTCCAGCTGAGCTGACGCATTAGATCGAGCCCCTAGAAATTTTTTCGGTAAAAATCAAACAGCGCAACACTCGACAGTAATGCCAGGAATATCAGTGTTTGCATTAACAGGGGCAGCAAGGCGCTCCACTCACCTGTGTTGTAGACCAGCCAGTCGGTACGCGTAAACGCCTGCAGATTGGGCAACACCCAGGTCAGCACAGCAACAAAACCATCGATGAATTTTTGCCCCAGAGAGACATGCGGCGTGAGCGGATTGCTGGACATCAGATAAATTGAAACGATGGTGCGCGCAGCTGCATAAATCACGAAAACACCGATGAGCGCTGACGGAATCTGCTTGAATGTGAACAGCATAACCAGACCAAGCGCCACCACCAGCATTAGCTCCAGAGCCAGAGATATGCCCCATATCAACACCTGATCAGGCTGCGCATATAACAACAATAACAGGCTGTAAACGGTAGCCATGACCAGCGCAACAACAACAAAGCCTGTAAATTTGCCGAAATAATAGCTGCCGCGATGAATCGGCATCGCCAGGATCATTTCCAGGGTTTTGTCCTGTAACTCGCGCACCGTGCTGGAAACCACAAACAGGGTGACCACCACCACTGCGCTGAGGCGTAAAAATGCCGCCAGTATGGCCACCTGAGTGATACGATGTTCGGTGATGGCAAGATCACCAATAAACTCAACCAGTGCAAAGCTGATCGCCACCAGAATTAGAGATAGCCATAACAAACGATTACGCAATGATTCGATTATGGTAAATTTCGATATGAGCCTGATTTGTCTGAACATAATGATTTCGGATACCGTTATCAATCCTGGTATAGACACTGCCTGATGCCTTTTTTATCAACTGACAGACTATTCAGCAACGAGCATCGCATACTCGGGCTAATGCTGTTTAGCCTGCTATTTGCGCTTTTTTTAGGTGACGGCAACAACCTTTCACGCAGTGTTCTCACCGTGCACTTCGGACTGTTCCTGCTCTGGCAGCCAGTGGTCAGCCAGAAAACATCTTTCAGCGCGTTAAACCTGTTTTTCCTGATCAGTTTCATCCTGGTCTTCATTGTGCTGTTCAACCCCTGGCTGGCAGCCTTCTGGATGTTGCTGCTACTCAGTCTGCTGACCGGTCGAATTTTTGCCCGCGGCCTGGGTCGTGCTGCATACGGACTAGCGGTGATTATTCTATTTATGCAGCTGACCCTGGTCACCACGCCCCAGCTGTTTCACCTGGCCAGCCTGGTGGGTTCATTTAAGACCAGCTTTAATTCATTATTACTCACTTTATCATTCTTGCTGGTACTCACGCCTTCGTCAACACGATACTCGATGCATGTCGATTTTATTCGTGGCTTCATGGTGGTGGTGCTCACCCTGTTCCTGTGCATGGGCAGCGTGCTCGCCACCTACATGACCCAACAGCCCTATTTATATTCACTGGCATACACCATTCTGATCGCTGCCGCATTCCTGTTCGCGCTCGCCGTTCTCTGGGCACCGCGTGCAGGCTTCGCCGGGCTGGCGCGGCTGTGGGAAAAATATCTGCTCAACATCGGCGGCCCCTTCGAGCAATGGCTGTCAAAACTTGCCGCACTTGAAACCAATGCCAATATCAAACCCGATGATTTTCTCGAAACCAGTATCAACTTTCTACTCGATCGCCACTGGATAGCAGGCTTCGAGTGGCAAACGCAATATGCTTCACACTCTCAGGGCGAACGCAGCCCACACGTCGTTTCCTACACCGATAAAACTGTTGAGCTAAAACTGTATGCGCATAATCCTATCGGCCCGGCGTTAATGCTCCACACCCGATTAATGCTCAGCGTGATCACGTTTTACTACAACGCAAAACTGCAGGAACAACAATTAATCAAACAGGCGCATTTACGCGCTATTTATGAAACTGGCTCAAAACTCACGCACGACATCAAAAACATTTTGCAATCCACGCAAACCCTGGCGCAGGTGGTCCAGGATGAACAGCATCGCACCGAAGACGTAGCACAACTATTGCGCAAACAGCTGCCCTTGCTCACACAACGACTTAAATCAACCCTGGAAAAACTGAGCGCACCTCGTGACATCAAATCAACCAGCTGCAATATCAGTCAGTGGTGGCAACAACTGAAAGACCGTTATATCGGCAGAGACATCAGTTTTTCCGAAACCATTGAGCACGATTGCAAGATTCCTTACGAAAGCTTCGACAGCATCCTGGAAAACCTGCTACAGAATGCGCGAGAAAAACGGATCGAGCAACCGAACACCGAGATTACGGTTACACTGGAATCTAAACAGAAGTCTGATACCGACAGCATTCGAATATCGGTTTCTGATTCCGGTTCTGCGATCCCGGACGAGATCAGCAAGCAATTGTTTCATGATGCCCTGCAATCCGAGTCAGGCTTTGGTATCGGTCTCTACCAGTCTCACCAGCAGGCAGCCCGAATGGGTTACCGCCTGACACTCGAGGAAAACCGTGCAGGCCATGTCTGTTTTGTGCTGGAAAATCAGAGCTCGCCACCAGTATCAGGCAAAACCGACTAAGGCATCACACCCGCTTCAACCATTTTGGCCTTGAGTTCGTATTCGGAAACCCAGACCAGCATATCGTCGAATTCACCGCCTGCGGTGGTCGCGCCCGCCTTGCTCGGCGCGCGCGAAATAAAGGTCAGATTATTATCCAGGTTGTCTTTCTCATCTACATTCCCCGAGCCAGTCGGCCGTGTAATATTTTTAACAGAGATACCGCCATAACCATCCTTCCCCTGTGTTTCGATAACCGCAACAGCAGATGTTGATATATTCGTTAGCGTATTACCAACTCGTGTCTGTATGGTTGCCTTATTTGTCATTGCTGGCCCTGGCGGGCCCAACGCAAAGCCTGCAGAGTCCGCCGCCGAACTGGACACCCAGTAACTATAGCGATCACCCCACGGGTCACCGGAACCCAGGCCCAGGGTCTGCCAGGGAATATTGCCTACATCATTGTTTGTATCACAAAGCCCTGTAGCAGCATCTCTGTCCTCAATACCGTCATTTAAAGTATTGCCGGTAGAAGGGCACGACGATGACGAGCTTGTGGCTCTGCAATCCGGGCAGGGCAAGTGAGGATTTGTCTGTGACATGGCATAACCGTACAGCGCCTGCTTGATCACTTCCATCTCTTTTTTCGCTTCTGCGCGACGTGTTGTTTCTATTCGCGCGCCCAGGGTAGATAAAAAAGCCCCCGCAAGCACGCCGATAATCACCAGCACAATAGCGAGTTCGATCAGGGTGAAACCCCGCTCACGTCT
>CAYRNH010000080.1:5910-9694 GCA_964425515.1 uncultured Thiotrichaceae bacterium
ATAATCACCAGTACGATGGCAAGCTCTATAAGAGTAAAACCACTTTGTTTATACAATGTCTTTAGCATTGCACTATGCCACTCATGTCCGGTTTTATACACCACATGATATCAACTGTGGGGCCAGAAGAATTAACGTTATATCCACTGGTCTGATAAGTATCGATCTGTGTACCTGTAGCGTTCTTGAAAATCTGGTCATTTGTATTCTCAAGATAGTTACTTATATCCGCTTTGTCATTATTGTCACTTGCAGGTGGTTGAGTTGGATTTGGATATGGGGGTAGTGGTGGAGGTGGTGGTGGCGCATCGCGCTTCTGGCCAATACCCGATAACGCGCTGCCAGAATAAAAAACCACTCCCGCGTAGGGTGTACCACCAACGGTTATGCAAGTAGCACATGATGTCGGGGGCGCGCCCGAGGCCGGCTCATACGCTTTTGAGGGAGCGTAAAAAAAGTGATCCTTCCAATTCTGCCAGAGCTTGCCATACTCCGAAGTCAAGTCCTGCAAATTAACTGTAGTGCCGTCCGCTACCGTTAGGGAATTACAGGCTGGAGATGGAGGAGTTATGTTGACTACAACATCGAATAATACACTGGGTGGATGAGTCGAAGGAGGTGCATTCACTTCGGTTAATACAGCGCTCGAATTAGCAACTTTGTACGGAAACCTTCCTGCATAACCAGCAACGTCACTATAGCTATTATTAACACCATAGCCCTTGACAGATAAATCCATGGGCGCAGGCCAGGGCAATCTTCGACCGGTATTATCCGCAGCATAATCCACAAGACAAAGCGCGAGCGCCTGAGTGAGATCGTTTATTTTTGTTTTAAAATCGCGCCTCTTCAGAATTGCTTTCCAGATGTCTGCACGACTGATGGTTATCAGTTGATCGTTTACCGGCTGGGGTTTGTTTTCCGAACCCGGGGATGCGCCGACAAATTTCCTGATTACATTATCTGCAGTCGTTGCAATGCTGTTATCTGTTGTGCCGTCATTATCCAGGTAGGCCGAAATATTATTAT
The DNA here is from genome assembly GCA_964425515.1 of uncultured Thiotrichaceae bacterium. Taxonomy (GTDB): domain Bacteria; phylum Pseudomonadota; class Gammaproteobacteria; order SZUA-229; family SZUA-229; genus JASBSR01. The sequence continues at coordinate 6,940 of CAYRNH010000080.1, forward strand.
AGTCAAGCCCACAAATCGTGGTGCTATCAGGCGTCCTATTCTGGCCAGCGAGCGCCGCGCCCGCTGCAAGCACCACCGCGACCGGGCGCGTGTCAGCAGTTGCACCCGAGATCACCGCACCTGTACTATCCACGATCTGAATCAGGCCATTCGTGTCTTCGTTGAGCATCACCACGTTAGAAGTAATTTTGTAACTCGGTGAAACAGCGTAGTACAGGCAAGTACCCGAGTAATCTTTTAATGCATCGATGCCCAGCGTTTTCCATGGCAAATATCCAAGATCAGAGACTGCATCGTCATTGCCACAACTCGGATCCTGCACACCTTCAGTATTTATAGCCGAATTAGCATCTGGACAGGGAAGGTCACCAAATTCACCTGCGTCGCCCGGCTGGTCTGCGTGGGTAACCGCGTGCGCAATCAGCGCCTGCTTGGCCTGTTTTAGTATCAACCGGGTTTGTTGTTGTCGGTTTATTTTCAATTCAGCAGAGGATAGCGTGGAAAAATAATAGGTAATCGCCGCCAGCGCGACAAGAATAATAAAAATCAGTAGTGCGACACCACTTTGATTTTTGTTGTTACTTGGCATGTTAATAACTATCTGTGACTTTTCCACTATCTTCTGACCAGACCTGGCCGGGCTTGAGTCGCACTGCTTTTTTATTAACGACAACTGTAATTCTGTCTGTTTTGTGGTTCAGGCTATTCAGCTTTACGTCTACACCGCCAACTTTACTGCTTTTTAATGTGTTTTTACCATTTACCCATACCGTACTTTTACCATCACTTCGAATAACCATGCCCTGGATTTTCACGTCAGCAGGACTGGTTTGATCATGCATTACGCCCGTACTTTTACCTTTTCGAAAGGCATCAATTTGATGCCGTTGCTGTGGCGTGGTGAACAGTCGACCAAGAGCACTTTCATCGAAGTATGCGGCAACGCTAGTTGCGGGCACAACAGCGTAGAGGCTAATCAACAAAGCAAGTAACTTACGCATAACGCCTCCTATTCCGCAGATTTAATGGTGTACCAGCTGAGTTCACAGTGGCCTTTCATTAGATTAATGCTGATAACATTGGCAGCCGCGTCCTTCGGTCGGTTCATTTCCAGCTTACACTGATCTACGGTGAACAAGCCTTTCGCCTTATCTCGCAAGCCATTTAACAGGGCAAACAAATCGCCTTCATGCCCCATGGTCATATCGAGCGTCATCACGCTTTTGTATAAAGCAAGCCCGCTATATTTTTGCCTGAGTGTTGGCGTGCTTACCTGTTTCTGGCTAACGACAGAATATCTAACCGAAGGCATTCCTCTCGACTCGGATATATGCTGTATGGCCTCATACCAGCTCAGTCGGTCTTCCTTGCCAATCACGCCTTTTTTAACCAGATTAAGATATTCCTGCTCGTACTTATCAACAATCTTGTCGCTTCTGCGAGAGCCCTCTATTTTATTCTTCCAGATGTGCATCGCGCGTTGTGCAGAACGCTCGCTTTGTACTGCATTGTCACGATACATCATTGATAGCACGATCGCCGTTATCATGGCCAGCATGACACTGATGAATATTAATAGCGATGGCCTGAGGTGTGGTGGTAAAAATTTAAACACGGCTCGCTCCTTTCATCACGATACGTATTGAAAATTCGCCGTGTGGTTTTTGGTTTTTGCCGCCTGATTCCTTGCTGCCACTTTCTGCGCTGTATGGCCTGTCTGATCGAACCTCTACGGGCATCTCCAGTGCCTCTGCTGTTTCTATGCGATCATCTCTCAACAAAGCGAGTACGATATTATTTACCTGCGCTACCGAGTCACTGTAATCGTTGCTCGAAACAGGAATGGTTCCTGTCAACACAGCCACATGCCACATAGGGTCTGGTGAAGCAATGTCAGGTTTTGTATGCTTCGCAGCATTGCCCGCCTTATCCAGATGCTGCTCCCTGTCCCAGTCAATTTTATTTATGCTTATCCTTTTAAACTGCGGCTGGCTCAGAATTTTACTGACCTCGATATAGAGGTCCAGCGGTGATACGATCGCGTGCTGACGTATTGTATGTACCAGGTCAACTGCAGCGTTCATGCTATTTGCATTTTTAAATACTGCCTCGTAGGTCGAAAACTTTTGACTATAAACTTTTTTATATCCGGCCTCCTGCTCTTTTAACAGCTCAACCGAACGATTGGCTTCGATGGCACTGGAAATATTTGCTTCGGTGATGATAGCCGCAATCACAAGTACCAACACGCTAATCACATATAGAGCGCTTGATATTAACGAATAATAGTAACGCGTGAATTCTTTATGCTCGCCGTAATGGCCAACATTAAGCATGTCCTTCAGACACAACCAGGCATAAATACCATCTGCAAAACTTCCTTCAAAGTTACGTATACCTATCTTTTTCTGTATATCTTCTATTCTGTGTAGCGTGAACTGCCTGGTGTTGTCTGACTCCAGCGACAGCCTCAACGATTCTACTTGCTTGTCTGAGCACAGCACATGTATCTGCAGCAATTCATTTTCGTTTATCAGGTGCTGGTTATTTAAAAAGATGGTTGTTCTATCGATTTCCGGGCTGGCAAGCGTTCCTATGTTCTCTGTGTTATTGGCATCCTGATTAATAACTGACTGGCGACTCGAGATCATTTTTCCATCTCTGAAAAATGTCTGACGCAGTGTACTATTGACCTGCTGGCTCACCAGCATCACAGGCCCCTTTGTCGCACCTATCAGCTTAAGGACTTTTTTAC
>CAYRNH010000081.1:0-9564 GCA_964425515.1 uncultured Thiotrichaceae bacterium
TTGCAGTTGCTGCCTGTTAGTGCGCTGTTTCTGCTCAGCGCCTGCGCCACTTACCACCCCCTGCCTCTGCCGAAACAATCTCCATTAACAACAAATCTTGACGCCATCAAGGTCAGGGCTGCAAAACTGCACTCAGGTAAAAACAGTTCGCACATCATTAATCCCGGTGATGGTCTGGACCTGACTGAAGTCGCCGTTATCGCGGTTCTGGCCAATCCGGAGTTGCGTGCCGAACGTGCTCGTCTTGGTGTCGTCAGCGCACAGGCGTTTGCTGCCGGTTTGTTACCCGACCCTCAGTTAGCCTCCAGTCTGGACCATCCTGCTGCCGGTAATCCGGGCCTGGTGAATGCCTGGAGTATGGGCCTGTCTTATGATCTCAATTCGCTGATCAATCATCAGGCACGGCTCGATGCCGAGCAGGGTGCGCAAACCCAGGTGAAGCTGGAAGTTTTGTGGCAGGAATGGCAGGTGATACAGCAGGCGCAGACGCTGGCGATACGCTATAAGCTCGAAGAGCAACGTCTGGCGCTGCTTAAAAACATGCGCAGCCTGTACCAGGACAGATTCAAACATTCCGCTCATGGCCTGGCCGAAGGCAATGTGACTCTGGATAGTCATGGCGCGGATTTAACCGCGTTACTGGATAATCTGAGCCAGATCAGCCAGCTCGAACAAACACATGTTAAGACCCGTCACGATCTGAGTCTGCTGCTTGGCCTGAAAGCTGATGCCAGATTTGTGATTAACGATCTACCTGTCGGGTCAGTGCTCGCTACCTCTGTGATACAGCAGCAACTGCGCCGCCTGCCCGAAATACGTCCAGACTTGCTGGCATTGAAAGCGGGTTATCAGGCCCAGGAGAGTCGTGTGCGTGCCGCCATTCTGGCGCAGTTCCCTGCCTTAAGTTTCGGTATATCTCGGGCTCGTGATACCAGTGACGTACATACCAGCGGATTTAACATTGGTCTTAATTTGCCGCTGTTCGATGGAAACCGAGGCGCTATTGCTGTTGCGCGTGCAACGCGGGAGCAGTTGTATCAGGAATTCCAGGCGAGACGCGCAAAGGCGAATGACGACATCGAACGCCTGCTTGACCTGCAAACCATTATCAGCAAACAACGTCACAACCTGGCGCAGTATCTGCCAATCCTGAAATCGATAGTGATACGTGCGCGAAAAGCATATCAACGTGGCGATCTTGATGCCCTGGTGTTTCTCAACCTGGAATCCACCTGGCTCAATAAACGTCTCGAACAAATCAGCCTGCTGCAGAATCAGTGGCAAATACAAATTGCGCTGCGGACCATGCTGGCTTTGCCCGATACGGCTAGACCGCAACTGCACTCACACCTGTTAACAGAGACTCGGCCATGAATAAAATTGTAATGCTAATTGCAAATTTTGTGTTTAGCGCAACCTTGCTTTATGCCGTAGCGGCACAAGCCGCCGAGGCACCATCTGTAGCGGTAAAAACCGCCGTGGTTAAGCAGCAGGCAATGGGTGAGGTGTTGCTGAACTACGGTGTACTTGAACCCGATCCTGATCAGGTGCTCAGCCTGTCTTTGCCGCACGCAGGCCTGATCAATCGCATCTGGGTGCGTCTTGGGCAGCGCGTCAAAAGCGGTGACAAGCTGCTGGAAATTGTCACCTCACCTGAAGCACGCATGCAATTTTTGCAGGCCACTAGCGCACTGAATTTCGCGCAACGCGAGCTGGATCGCAAACAACAATTGCTCAAGGAACAACTGGCTACGCACACTGAAGTTGATACCGCGAAAAAGAATTTACACGATGCGCAGGTGGCTCTGGATGCTTTGCGCAAACGAGGGATGGAGCGAACACAGGAAGTGTTGCGTGCCCCTGTGGACGGTATCGTCACGCGACTCGATATTGCTCAGGGACAACGTGTGCAGGCGGACACCGTGGCCTTGTTGATCGCTTCCGAGCAGCGCCTGATTGCTCGTCTTGGTGTCGAGCCTGAAGATCTCGGTCTGTTAAAGCCGGGGGCCCCGGTCACCATCACATCGGTGTTTGATCCATCCGTCAACATAGATACAAAGATCCGCGATGTTCACGCGATGATCAATCCCGAGACTCACCTGGTCGATGTGCTGGTGCCAATCCCTGGTCAGAAAGTATCTAAGCTGGTGCTTGGCAGTCGGGTGATTGGTCACATTCATATGCCTGCACACGACACCTTGGTAGTGCCACGCAGCGCCGTGCTTGGCATTGCACCCGACAGTTATGTGTATAAAGTGGATGCGGGTAAGGCGGTGCGCGTGCCGGTCAAAACCGGCGTCGAAGCAGAAGGATTGATCGGTGTCACAGGTGCATTGCAGGCAGGCGATGTCATCGTGACTAGTGGCAATTATGAACTTGGCGATGGTATGGCTGTGCGGGGTGCGCACTGATGGATGTTGCCCACTGGGCTGCGAAGCATCGCCGCTCGATTTTGTTTCTGGTCGCTATCCTCGCTCTTGCCGGTGTTGCTGCCGGGCTTAAGTTACCCGTCGCTCTGTTTCCGCATGTTGATTTTCCGCGTGTAGTAGTCACACTGGATGCGGGTGATCGGCCCGCCGATCAGATGGCGATTGAGGTGACTCGACCTGTGGAACAGGCGGTGCGTTCAGTGCCCGGCGTCGTGGGGCTGCGCTCGACTACCAGTCGCGGCGGTGCTGAGCTTTCGATCAATTTCGCCTGGGGAGATGACATGGTGGCATCCATGTTACAGGTGGAATCGGCGATCAATCAGGTGCTGCCAGAATTACCCGCAGCTACCCGTTTCAATGTGCGTCGCATGGATCCGACAGTGTTCCCGGTGGCTGCCTACAGCCTGATTTCGGATACCGAGTCGCTGGTGAAATTGCGTGATCTGGCCACTTACCAGTTAGTGCCTTTATTGTCTTCGGTCAATGGTGTGGCTCGTGTCGAAGTGCAGGGTGGCAAGAAGGCCGAGTATCGCGTCGAGGTTGACCCGGAAAAGCTTGCTGCTTATGGCCTGACTTTTAGTGATGTAGCGAAATCCGTTTCTGCCAGCAATGTGTTACAGGCAGTGGGGCGGATGGAAGACCATTACAAGCTGTACCTGATGTTATCCGATACCCGGATTCGTTCGATCAAGACCATCGAAAATACTGTATTACGTAGTGGCAATGATGGTCTGGTGCGACTCAATGATGTCGCCCGGGTGTATCCGACAACAGCGCCGCAGTGGTCACGTGTTACCGCTGATGCGCACGATGCAGTGCTGGTGCAGATTTATCAACAACCCGACGCCAACACGGTTGAGATCGTCAAAAATATTAAGCAACGTCTGAAAAGCTATAAGCAGAAAATTCCCAAAGACGTACGCATATCAAACTGGTATGACCAGAGTCAGCTGATCACCGAGTCTGCCGCCAGTGTTCGTGATGCCATTGCCATCGGTGTTGTACTTGCTGCCATCGTGCTGCTGGTGTTTTTACGTAGTGTGAAAATTACGCTGGTAGCGGTGTTGATCGTTCCCTCGGTGCTGGCGAGCACTATTTTGTTACTCAGTGTTCTGCATATGAGCTTCAACATAATGACGCTGGGTGGCATGGCGGCGGCAGTGGGACTGATCGTTGATGACAGTATTGTCATGATCGAACACATCATCAGACGTTTGCGACAGCGCACGGATAATCTGGCGTATACCATTCGTGAAGCTGCGATTGAGTTTACCCCGCCACTCGTCGGGTCGTCGGGCGCGACCATTATTATTTTTGCGCCCCTGGCTTTTTTAAGTGGCGTCACCGGCGCTTTTTTCAAAGCGCTCTCATTGACCATGGCCAGCAGTTTGCTGATTTCGTTTTTACTCGCCTGGCTGGCGGTGCCTTTGCTTGCAGAGCATCTGCTGACGCAAAAGGATGCGGCGAAAGAAGATGGCGGTGCCTTGTTCAAAAAAATCCAGCTGTATTACGCGCAGCTCATGCAACGACTGATGAAAACGCCGGCACTGGTACTCGTGGGTATCGTACCTCTGGTCATACTTGGCTATGTTGCATTCACTCAGGTGGGTTCCGGTTTTATGCCACATATGGATGAAGGCGGGTTTGTGCTTGATTATCGTACTCCGGCCGGGACTTCACTCACTGAAACCGATCGCCTGCTGCGCCAGGTAGAAGTGATCCTGAAGAATAATCCGGCGGTACAGACCTATTCGCGACGTACGGGTCTGCAACTGGGCGGTGGACTGACAGAAGCGAACACGGGTGATTTTTTCGTGCGCCTGAAACCTTTTCCGCGGCCACCTATTGACCAGGTGATGGACTCTATTCGAAGCCGTATTGAAAGCAAAGTACCGGGTGTAGACATAGAAATGGCTTTGTTAATGGAAGATGTTATCGGCGACCTGACGGCCGTGCCCCAGCCGGTGGAAATCAAGCTATTTAGCGATAAGCCTGGGGAATTAATGTCGGTACCGCCACGCGTTGCCAAAGCGATTTCCAGGATTCCAGGTGTAGTCGATGTCAATGATGGAATTGTGCTGGCAGGTGATGCCATCAATATTATTGTTGATCGTGACAAGGCAGCACTGGAAGGCATAGATCCTGAACAGGTGAGCCAGCAACTAAAGGCCTGGTTCAACGGGATAGTGACCACGCATGTACAAAAAGGCCTCAAGCTCATTGGCGTGCGGGTATGGGTACCTAAGGCGGCGCGAGGCAAAACTCAGGCTATCGACAAAATCTGGCTGCGTGCTCCAGACGGGCATCGTTTTCCGCTAAAACGAATCGCGCATGTGTCCCTGGTCACTGGTCAGCCGCAAATCACGGATGACAATCTGAAACAGATGGTGGCGGTCACTGCGCGCATCAGTGGCCGTGATCTGGGTTCGACCATCCGCGATGTAAAACAGGTACTGGGAAAAGCCAATCTGCTGCCGGCTGATATGTATTATGAACTGGGCGGATTGTATAAACAGCAACAGATTGCATTTCATGGTTTGTTGGCTGTGTTTGTTGCCGCGCTTGCACTGGTGTTTTTATTGTTATTGTTTCTCTACGAAGAATTTCCAGCGGCATTGGCGATTATGGTCGCGCCGCTGTTAGCAATGTGCGCGGTGTTCATTGGGCTCTGGATTACAGGTATCGAGTTGAATATCACGGCAATGATGGGCATGACCATGATTGTGGGTATTGTCACCGAGGTATCGATTTTTTATTTTTCGGAATACCACGAATTGCTGCGTATGAAGATGGATAAAAAGGCTGCATTGATTGAGGCTGGCAGCAATCGTATGCGACCGATTGCCATGACCACATTTGCCGCAATACTCGCCTTATTGCCGCTGGCGATGGCGTTGGGTCAAGGTTCGGCGATGCAGCAACCTCTGGCAATCGCTATTATTTCCGGCCTGCTGGTGCAAATTCCGCTGGTGGTACTGGTGATGCCCTTGCTCTACCGCAAGCTGGCGAATATCAGGTAGACAGGATAAGCCTAACGCGTAGGCCGGGGTGGTTGTCTTCCATGCGCAGTTCGGCCTTGTGCAGTTCGGCCGCAGCGCGAACCAGGCTCAGGCCAAGACCGTTGCCCGTGGTGCTGCGCTCGGATTCCAGACGGACAAAACGTTCCAGTACTTTGTCGCGCTGCTCGCTGGCAATCCCGGGCCCGTTATCGCTGACGGTGATCAGAATCTTGCTGTTTTCACGTTTTGCTTCGAGTCGGATCGCGGTGCTATCCGGGGTATGCTTGAACGCATTATCGAGCAAATTGCCGACCGCCTGCGCCAATAGATGACGGTTGCCGGTGAGCGTGAGACCGGGTTCGATATCCAGTGACAGGTGTTTGCCCTGTGCTTCGGCCTGATCCAGATACAGATCGCCGAGGTCCTGCAGCAAGTTTGAAACATCAATGTTTTTCCATTCGCCGCGAACACTGCCGGCTTCGGCCTGAGCGATTTCCAGCAGCGCATTAAATGTGTGGATGAGTTCATCGCAGTCCTGCAGAGTTTCGTCCAGTGCGCGCAGATATTCGTCCGGGTCGCGACTTTCCAGCAGCGTGACTTCTATGCGATTGCGCATCCGCGCCAGCGGCCGGCGCAGATCGTGCGCGATATTGTCGGTGACCTGGTGCATGCCTGTGAGTAATTTCTCGATGCGTTCCAGCATGGTATTGAGATGGCTGCCGAGTTCATCGAATTCATCGTGCTGACCGCTGAGCGTGACACGTCCGGATAATTCTCCGGCGGTAACACGCTGTGCTGTGGAGTTGATCGAGTCGATGCGTTGTAACAATCTGCGCCCCAGCAGCCAGCCCATGGTGAGCGCCAGTCCGACCGACACGGTCAGAATCAGGGCCATGGTGCCAAGAATAAATTGCTGCAGGTCTTCTGCCTGTTTCACGCTTTGCGCCACCAGCAGGTGGCTGCCATCGCTTAATCTCGTGGCGATCATCGGCCAGAAACCATCGCGGTCCTCATCGTGCACGTTGATATGAGGATCTTCAACCCAGACATTGCGAACTTTGTTGTTGGTAGTGAAATGCGCCGGCCAGTGGAGCAGGTTTCCTGCCAGCGTTTGTCCCTGAGGCGATTGCAATAGATAGTAACGCCGGCTTTCGCTGTTGGAGCGTTTTTGATTCGCCCTGATGACGGCAATCAGCTGGTCACGCCCGGAGTTGTGGTCGATATCGCTGAGGTGCGCCAGTTCGTGTTCCAGGCTGGCGGCTATCTGGGCATCGACATAACGGCTGATGGTGAAGTACAGAATCCCGAGGCCGAGTGTGATCAGCAGCGCGTAATACAGGGCATAGCGCAGTGCCAGCCGAATCGCCGTGGTGCGCAGCAGTCTACGCAGTTTCATCAAGTCGGTAGCCCACACCGCGCACGGTGTGCAGCAGTGGACGGTCAAAGTCGCGGTCGATTTTTGAACGTAAACGACTGATCTGGGTATCGATCACATTGGTCTGCGGATCAAAATGAAAATCCCAGACCTGTTCGAGCAGCATGGTGCGGGTGACCACCTGACCGGCGTGGCGCATAAAAAATTCCAGCAGGCGTAATTCACGAGGCTGCAGTCGGATCAGCTGACCCGCGCGGGTGACCTTGTGTTTGAGTAAATCCAGTTCGAGATCGGCCACGCTGAGAAGTGTGGTGCTGTCGATATCACTGCTGCGTCGAGTCAGCGCATCCAGCCGCGCCAGTAATTCGGTGAAGGCATAGGGCTTCACCAGGTAATCATCGCCGCCCGCGCGCAGACCTTCGACTCGGTCATCGACTTCGCCCAGTGCGCTCAGCAACAGCACCGGTGTTTTGTCATGATCGGCACGTAACATACGCACGATAGACAGGCCATCACGTTTCGGCAGCATGCGGTCGACGACCAGAATATCGTATTCGCCGGTCAGCGCCATGTGCAGTCCGTCTTCGCCATTACTGGCGTGATCGACCTGATGATGGTTTTCGCTGAGGCCCTTTATCAAATAGGACGCGGCGTTCTGGTCATCCTCTATGAGTAATATATGCATGGCCAGATCATAACGCAGATCGGTGAGCGGGTATTCTTACTATATTGTAAGCCGTTCGGGTAGTGCTCTGACTGAGGAACAAAGATAGAATGCGCAACATCAATAGCTGGTGCGCCTTTTGCGTACAAACCTGTGGCCTGGTCCATAGCGTGCTATAAGGCTGTTTTGCTGTAATGCACACCAATAACGACTAACAGTGAGTGGTATTCCGTGGATCTGATTTTATTAGCAAAAGCGCTTATTCTGGGTATTGTCGAAGGCCTGACCGAGTTTTTACCGATATCCAGCACCGGCCATCTGATCATTGTCGGCAGCCTGCTGCATTTTAATAATGCCACCGGTAAGGTGTTCGAGATTGTGATCCAGTTCGGCGCGATCCTCGCGGTGTGCTGGGAATATCGCCTGCGACTATGGGTAGTGGCCGCAGGGCTGACCCGAAAAGACCCGGTGTCATGGCGTTTTGTGACCAATTTGATGATCGCCTTCATGCCTGCCGCAGTGCTGGGTTTATTGTTTATCAAAGTTATCAAGTCCTATCTGTTCTACCCGGTGCCGGTTGCGATTGCGTTCATCGTTGGTGCACTACTGATCCTGTGGGCGGAACGCAGACAGCACAAAATTCGCGTTCATGAAGTGGATGATATGACATGGCGTGATGCACTAAAAGTCGGTTTTGCCCAGGCCTTCGCGCTGATTCCGGGAACCTCACGTTCAGGCGCCACCATCATTGGCGGCCTGTTTTTTGGTCTGTCGCGCCGTGCGGCCACCGAATTTTCATTTTTTCTGGCGATCCCCACGATGGCGGCGGCGACCATGTACGATCTGTTCAAGAATCGTGACCTGTTGAACTCGGCAGATATCGGTGTGTTTGCGGTGGGTTTTATCGCGGCATTTATCAGTGCTTTTTATGCGGTGTCCGCTTTGCTGCGTTATATCAGTCGTCACGACTTCACTATATTCGCCTGGTATCGTATCGGCTTCGGTTTGCTCGTGCTGTATCTGTCGTACAGTGGAATCGTCGACTGGACTGCTGCTGCCTGACAGAACTCGGTTAATCAGCCCCTGCTTTCAGATTTTTTGGCCGCCATGCCAGCACAACCAATGCCAGCAGGCAGAATGCGCCACCGGTATAAAATGTAAACGCGGCGCCAAGTTTTTCCCAGATCAGGCCGGCGACGCCGCTGGCAACCAGCATCGCAATCCCGCTGACCAGATTAAAAAAACCGTATGCAGTGCCACGCAGATCAGCGGGCGCGGTATCGGCCACCATGGTGGCCAGCAGACCCTGGGTGATCCCCATGTGCAAACCCCAGAGCACAACACCGATCAGCACCACGACCCAGTGATCGCCGTGCGCGAGCACCAGGTCTGCTGCTATAAGAACGACAAGTCCCAACGCGAGTAGCTGGGTGTGACTCATACGGTCCGAGAGTTTTCCAAATGGGTAGGCCGTTCCTGCATAGACCAGATTCATCGCTACCATCACCAGCGGTATCAGCGCCAGCGGAATACCGCCCTGCTGCGCGCGTAGCACCAGAAAGGCTTCACTGAAACGCGCCAGGGTAAAGATCGCGCCGATACCGACTACCCACCAGTAAGATGTGTCGAGCCGTTTCAGATTTTCCTTGCGGATGGGGTTGGTTTTTTTGTTGCTGGTGGTGTGTTCGGGTTCGCGCACGCCTAAAAAAAGCAGAGCGACCGCGATGGAGCCCGGAATCACCGCGACCCAGAACACCGCCCGGAAATTATCGGCCCACAGCAACATTAAACCGGTTGCCAGCAACGGACCGAGCAGGGCGCCCACCGTATCGAGAGACTGGCGCAGCCCGAACGCTGCGCCGCGCAGATGTGGCGGCGTAATGTCGGCCACCAGTGCATCGCGCGGTGCGCCGCGAATGCCTTTACCTGTGCGGTCGGCCAGTCGTGCTGCAAACACCAGGCCGATGGTGGGCGCCATCGCGAACAGCGGTTTGCTCAGTGCGCCGAGTGCATAACCGGTCACCGCCAGTGCTTTGCGTTTGCCCAGGTAATCGCTGAGCGTGCCGGAAAATATTTTCACGATCAGCGCTACCGATT
>CAYRNH010000082.1:0-9421 GCA_964425515.1 uncultured Thiotrichaceae bacterium
TCATTATCATGACCTCGAACCTGGGTTCAGGTCAGATACAGGAACTGACTGCGCGTAATGCCGATTACGATGAAATCAAAGCGGCGGTGCTGGAAGTGGTTAGTCAGCATTTCCGTCCTGAATTTATCAACCGTGTCGATGACAGCGTGGTATTCCATTCGCTGGGTCGTGAACAGATACAGAAGATTGCTGAAATTCAGCTGGTACACCTGCATGATCGTTTGCAGCAGCAGGAAATTGGTCTGGAGTTATCCGATCAGGCGCTGGCTAAAATTGCAGCCGCAGGTTTTGATCCGGTGTACGGCGCGCGTCCATTGAAGCGTGCGATTCAGCAGTATCTGGAGAACCCTCTGGCGCAGAAGCTACTTACAGGTGATTTTGTTGGTGGTGATACCATCAGCGTTGATTTGCGCGATGATAAGCTGATATTTAGCAAACAGCATTCGATGAAAGCGGCGGTGTAAGTAAAGGCTTGTCGGGATGCCTGTTCGCAACCAGTCTGTTTTTAGGCCAGGTAAGCAGCAGGCGTTTCTCGTACAATTTCTGGTCGCTTGAAGCGCGCCAGTGTATCGATGGGTTTTGGTGAGCCAAAATGGAAACCCTGGGCGAAGTCGATGCCGATTTCGTCCAGGCGTTTTAGTGTGAGTTCATTTTCAACGTGCTCGGCAATGGTTTTGATGTGCATTACGCTGCCGATTTCATTAATTGCAGCCACCATGGCATGGCTGATGTTATTGCTATGGATGTCAGTAACCAGTGCGCCGTCAATTTTCAGATAATCAACCGGCAAGTCCTGGAGATATGAAAAAGAGGTGGTGCTGGATCCGAAATCGTCGAGCGCGAATAAACAGTGTGCCTGCTTCATTGCTTTGATGAAACCTGCGACCTGAGCCAGGTTTCGAATGGCAGCGGTTTCTGTGATTTCAAAACAGATGGAGTTTCCGTCGATTTCATAGTCTGCAAGTAATTTCAGAATGTACGCACAGAAATTTTTGTCAGAAAGTGTGTTGGTCGATAGATTGACAAACAGGCATATGTCTCTGGTGTCACCTATTTCATGCAGTGTTTGAATAACCTGCTCTATCACCCACTGGTCAACGTCGCGCATCAGGCCGAAGCGTTCTGCAGCCAGGATGTAGTTACCCGGCGAACTGATGTTGCCTTCATCATCTTTCAGACGTAACAAAACCTCCTGCATGCGTATTTCAGGTTGAGCGCCAGACGTGGTGTAAATAGGCTGTGAGTACAGTTTGAATCGATTGTCTTTAAGTGAATTGCGAATATCGGCCACCCATCTCAGTTCCTTGTGCATGCGTTTAACCTGCACATCGCTGAGTTCATGCACATATAACTGATTGCGCCCCATGTCTTTGGCAGCATAACAGGCGATGTCAGCTTCACTCATGGCCTTGGTAATATTGTCGGTGTTGCGGGTAATGGCTGTGATGCCGATACTGACGCCAACATGATGGATTTTTCCCTGCCAGTGAAATTCGTATTTATTGACCAGTCGGATAATGCCTTCGGCGATATCGATTGCAGTTTCCAGATTACAGTTTTCCAGCAGCAAGCCGAATTCATCACCGCCAAGTCGGCTGAGCGTATCGCGATCACGGACATGGCTGTTGATAACATGCGTTAGCTGACAGAGTAATTCATCGCCCGCTTTGTGCCCACAGGTATCATTAATGACCTTGAACTGATCAAGATCCAGGAAGCACAGTGCATGTGCTCCTCCGTTGCTGTGTGCCTTTTTGAGAGCATATTCCAGTCGTGTTTCGAATTCTTTACGATTAATCAGCTTGGTAAGTTCATCGTGACTGGCCTGGAACCTGATTTCGGAGTTTTTGCGTGTCGTTTCGCGCAATACGAATAAGGATATCAGCCCGCCTACCAGTAGTGACGCAAACGTCAGAAAAATAATAATTGCTTGCGCCAGTTTTTGGTAGGACACACTTTCTTCGAGCGACTGATGTGCATTTTCTTCCTGTCTAATCACGAGCTGGGAGAGTGCGTTTATAGTGTTGGCGCGCGCTTTATTGGCGGCCTTGATTGCGTTATCTATTTCTGAGCGAGAATGATGTGGGGAAAGTGTCAGCGACACCGCCTGGTTGTTCAGATCGCTGGAAATCGTTTCCAGGCGAGTGACTTCGTTGAATAATTTTCGCCCCGCGCTACTCATCTTGTAGTTAAGAAAATTGTCGTGTGCGTCTTTGTAGCCATGACTGTATTCTTTCAGGGCCAACCGCAGATCATTTCGTTCGGCAGTGTCCTGAGTTTGAGAAATCTGGCTGATAGCGTCACCACGCATGCGCAGAAAATTGCGCATTTCATTAGCATGGGTAATCTTGGCATTGGTGACAGTGACCAGATCGGACATGTTGTTCAGTGTGCGATCCATCTGGAATAGCGATACGAACGCAATGATAGAACACAACGTCAGCAGGCTGATAAAGCCCAGCATAATGAAGAATTTGCTCGGATCGTGTTTCATGTCAATTATTGAAAATACAGCTCATGTTAACTCGCACTTATTCGTGAATTTTTAATTTTTAGTTGTACGGGGTGTTCGTTTTAACTTGCTATCACATATTTTCTGTGTCTTTGTTATTTATTTTTCGCCAGCACCTCCTGCTTTCAGTAAAAGTTGATCCAGCATGCGAGTGGGTAATATGCGCTTTAGCACGGCGAACACTTTGGTCGGTACCGTGACCCGGTAGCGGATACGCGGTCGACGTGCTGTTAACGCATGAACTACACACTTCAGCACAGCCTCGGGCGGCAGAGTAAATGGAACGGCCGGTCCCTGTTTTTCAAGACGCGCAAGCATGCCTTGATATGCGCTACGGTGCACACTGTTATTGACGTTAATATGTTTTTTGAACGCGAGCAGGGCATTTTCCCTGAACTTGCTCATGATGGGGCCCGGTTCTATCAACGAGATGTAAATCCCGGTGCCCTGCAGCTCTAGCCGCATCGTATCGCTCAGGCCTTCGATGGCAAATTTACTGGCGTTGTACGCGCCGCGAAATGGCATCGCGGCAAAACCCAGAATTGAGCTGTTTTGAATAATACGTCCTTCTGCTGCCTGGCGCATCACTGGGATGATACGGTTCGTCAGCTCATGCCAGCCGAATATCAGAGTTTCGAATTGTTCGCGTAGTGCGTCGCGGCTCAGATCCTCGACCGCACCGGGCACCGCGAAGCCTCCGTTGTTGAACAGGGCGTATAGTTTGCCATCGGTTCTGGATAGAATCTCATCCACAGCGCGGTGAATGGAATCGGAAACAGCAAGATCCAGTTGCAGACTTTCCAGCCCGGCAGCATTCAGTTCGGCGACGCTCTCGGCACGGCGGGCGGTGGCGAACACGCGATAGCCACGTGCCTGCAGGCCTTTTGCCACACAAAGCCCGATGCCGCTTGAGCAACCGGTGATGAGGACTGATCTGGCAGGGGCGGGCGACATGGCCGCAGCTTAGCATGAGAGATGGTAAGCATTAGTGTGTGGGGATATAATCCGCGCCTTGTTTACCAGAGCTTGATCAGGATATGCCGATATACGAATACCAGTGCACAGCTTGCGGCTTTCAGAAAGAAGTGCTGCAGAAGATGAGTGATGAGCCGCTGAAAATATGTCCCGAATGTGGCAAGGAAACCATGCAGAAAATGGTGACCGCGGCCGCGTTTCGTCTCAAGGGTGGTGGCTGGTACGAGACCGATTTTAAAAAGGACAATAAAAAGAACGTTGCCGATTCGGGTACAGCTGGCAAAGCAAAAACAGCGGCTGAGAGCAAAAGTACTGGCGATAAAAAGTCCGGATCAGCCAGCAGTGGCAGCACGACCACAACCACAAAAAGCTCTAAAACCTAAGTATTTGATAATCAAAGGTGCGGCGGTTAACATAGCCGACCTTTTTAGCCCCACAGACAGGAAAACACATGCGCAGCCACTATTGCGGACAGGTCACCGAAACTCAACTCGATCAGGAAGTCACCCTGTGCGGCTGGGTGAATCGTCGTCGTGACCACGGTGGTGTGATCTTCATCGATCTGCGCGACCGCGAAGGTCTGGTGCAGGTGGTATTCGATCCCGACCGCGCCGATGTATTTGCCACCGCTGAACGCGTGCGTAATGAATATGTGCTCAGAGTCAAAGGCCGAGTGCGCCCGCGTCCCGAAGGCACCATCAACGACCAGCTCACTACCGGTAAAATCGAAGTGCTGGGCCTGGAACTGGAAGTGCTGAACGCGGCCGAAACCCCACCGTTCCAGCTCGACGATGAAGATGTGCACGAAGATATCCGTCTGCGTTACCGCTATATCGATCTGCGCCGTGACGAAATGCAGCGCCGTTTGCGCATGCGCAGCCAGATCACACGGCTGATGCGCAATTATCTGGATGACCAGGGTTTTCTCGATATCGAAACCCCGATGCTGACCAAGGCCACACCGGAAGGTGCGCGCGATTATCTGGTGCCCAGTCGCACCCATCCCGGCAGCTTTTTTGCGCTGCCGCAGTCACCACAGCTGTTCAAACAGCTGTTGATGATGTCCGGTATGGACCGCTATTACCAGATCGTGCGCTGTTTCCGCGACGAAGACCTGCGCGCCGATCGCCAGCCCGAATTTACCCAGCTCGATATCGAGACTTCGTTCCTCGATGAACACGCAGTGATGCAGCTCACCGAAACCATGATGCGTGGCCTGTTCAGGGAAGTACTCAATGTCGAGCTGCCGGATCCCTTCCCGCAGATGCCCTACGCCGAAGCCATGTCGCGTTATGGTTCGGACAAACCTGACCTGCGTATTGCGCTGGAACTGGTCGATCTTGGCGAAGAAATGAAAAATGTCGAGTTCAAGGTGTTCTCCGGCCCGGCAAACGACCCCGAAGGTCGCATCGTGGTGTTGCGTGTGCCCGGCGGTGCGGATATTTCGCGCAAGGAGATCGACGGCTACACCGATTATGTCGGGCGTTACGGTGCCAAAGGCCTGGCCTGGATCAAGGTCAACGATGTCGCGGCTGGCCGCGAAGGCCTGCAGTCACCGATCATCAAGTTCCTGCCCGATGAGGTGCTCGATGCCATCCTGAAAAAAACCGGGACTCAAACAGGCGATATTCTGTTCTTTGGTGCCGGCGACGCGCGCATCGTCAACGAATCCATCGGCGCACTGCGCATCAAGGTTGGTCACGATCGTGGTCTGGTCAGTGAAGGCTGGCAGCCGCTGTGGGTGATCGATTTCCCGATGTTCGAAAAAGACAGCAATGGCGGCTGGACGCCATTGCACCATCCGTTCACCGCGCCTTCTGTGGCTGATGCGGCTGATCTGAACACCGATCCCGGCAAGCTGTTGTCGCGCGCCTACGACATGGTGCTCAACGGCACCGAGCTCGGCGGTGGTTCGGTACGTATCCACAAAACCGAGATCCAGCAGGCGGTGTTCGAACTGCTCGGCATCGGCCCGGAAGAGGCCGAAGACAAGTTCGGCTTTTTGCTCACAGCGCTCAAATACGGCTGTCCGCCGCACGCGGGTATCGCGTTTGGTCTCGACCGTCTGGTGATGTTGATGAGCGGCGCGAGCTCGATCCGTGACGTGATGGCGTTCCCGAAAACCCAGAGCGCAGCCTGTCCGCTGACTTCGGCCCCGGCACAAGTCTCCGCCGCGCAGCTGAAAGAACTCAATCTGCGTTTGCGCAAGGTTGAGGAAAAAGCCAAAGACTAAAAGATTTCACCACAGAGGCACAGAGAACACAGAGGAATACTTAGTAGTATTGTGGCGTCTTGCTGGTTAAGACATAGCGAGATTCAGTTTCTTTAGCTTAACAATAATTTATTTTTCTCCGTGTTCTCTGTGCCTCTGTGGTGCAAGTTTCTGTCTTTTTGCCTGTGTCTTTGCAGGATTTACACACGTCCGTACTATCTACCCCCATTGAGTCATTGAATTTTATGACCATATTGTTACTCTCGATGAGATCACATCACCTGGAGTGACCTGACGCATGAGTGCAGTTGCGGTTCAGCCTTATACCCTGCTCGATGATAACGAGTGCGAAGCTCGAATTTTGCGCGCGCGCGAGGCGCTGGGCGAACGGCTGGTGATTCTGGGCCATCATTACCAGCGCGATGAAGTTTTCCAGCACGCTGATTTCACGGGTGATTCGCTCAAATTATCGCGTCAGGCGGCCGCTTCTAAAGCCGATTACATCGTATTTTGCGGCGTGCATTTTATGGCCGAGGTGGCCGATATACTGTCGCGCCCGGAACAGATTTCCATCCTGCCTGACCTGGCTGCGGGTTGTGCCATGGCCGATATGGCGAATCTGAACAATGTCGAACGCGCCTGGCGAGAGCTTTCCAGCGTGCTGGAACCCGATGAGCAGATTACCCCGGTGACCTACATTAATTCCGCGGCCGATCTGAAAGCCTTTTGCGGCAGCCACGGCGGCATCGTCTGTACCTCGACCAATGCACGCAATGTGCTCGACTGGTGCTTCGAGCAGCGCGAAAAAGTGCTGTTTTTCCCCGATCAGCATCTGGGACGTAATACCGCTTTCAAGATGGGCATTTCGCTGGAAGATATGGTGGTCTGGGATTTCGACTTGCCCATGGGCGGGCTCAGCGCGGAGCAGATCAGGAAAGCGAAAATGATTCTGTGGAAGGGTTTTTGTTCGGTGCATCAGATGTTCCAGCCCGAACAAATCGATGATTTTCTGGCGCAATATCCCGAAACAAAAGTGATCTCACATCCCGAAAGCCCGTTCGAGGTCTGCCAGAAATCGGACTATGTCGGCTCCACCGAATACATCATCAAAACCATCGCCGAGGCCGAGTCCAATACCCGCTGGCTGGTGGCGACCGAACTCAATCTGGTAAATCGTCTCGCCCAGCAGTTTAAACACCAGGGCAAGCAGGTGCATTTCATGTCGCCCAGTGTCTGCATGTGTTCCACCATGTTCCGCATCGATCCACAGCATCTGGCCTGGGTGCTGGAAAATCTGGTCGAAGGCACTGTTGTCAATCAGGTATCCGTGCCCGCGGCCACCGCAGAACAGGCCAGACTGGCATTACAACGCATGCTCGAGGTATCACCTTAAAGACACATCTCCCTGCTAGAATTGCGCCATGAAAGAAGCAGTCGTACTGGTGCACGGGGTCTGGAGTAACGGAGTTG
Source organism: uncultured Thiotrichaceae bacterium (assembly GCA_964425515.1). Lineage (GTDB taxonomy): Bacteria > Pseudomonadota > Gammaproteobacteria > SZUA-229 > SZUA-229 > JASBSR01. Next base: position 7,170 of record CAYRNH010000082.1, read on the forward strand.
ATCTCTGGCGCCTGCGCCATCGCCTGAAGCAAAGCGGCTACGAGGTGCACAGCTTCAATTATCATGTCTGGAGCCAGGCTCCGGCCGATCTTGCGCAACGCCTGAAATTGCAGGCCGAGCGCATCGTGGCACCGCGGGTGCATTTTGTCGGCCATAGCTACGGCGGTATTATTCTGCTGCACCTGTTCGAACAGTTCCCCTTTATCAGCAAAGGCCGTGTTGTGCTGCTCGGCTGCCCGGTCAACGGCAGCACGGTGAGTCGTCGTCTGGTGCGCACGCCGCTGACACGCTGGTTGCTGGGCAAAAGTCGGCAGCGCGGTCTGCTGGGTGATGCGCCGGAATGGAAGGGCTGGCAGGATCTGGGGGTGATCGCAGGTACCTTTCCCTTAGGCATCGGACTGGTGGCGGGTGGCCCCGAAGCACCGCACGATGGTACCGTGGCGGTGAGCGAAACCCAGCTGCGTGGTGCAGACGACTTTATTACGCTACCGGTCAGTCACTCAGGCATGCTGATGTCACCGCAGGTGGCACACGAAGTGGTGACTTTTTTGCGCACCGGTCATTTTGATCAGGACACGGTCACACCTTTGCTCAATTCAGGTGTGGCATGATGGCTGACCCGCGTGCCGCGCAGTGCTAGACTTTGCCGGAGTTTTTGAAGGGTACAGGATTGGCATGGCCGGGCACAGTAAATGGGCGAACATCAAACACCGCAAAGCCGCCCAGGATAAAAAACGCGGCAAGATATATACAAAACTGATTCGTGAAATCACCGTCGCGGCACGCAGTGGCGGTGGCGGCGATGTGGCGAGCAACCCGCGCCTGCGCCTCGCGGTCGATAAAGCGCTGGCGGTGAATATGACCCGCGACACCATTGAGCGCGCGATCAAACGCGGCAGTGGAGAGGGTGATGCCAGTCAGTACGATGAAATACGCTATGAAGGTTATGGCCCAGGCGGCACCGCGGTGATGGTCGACTGTATGACCGACAATCGCAATCGCACGGTGTCGGATGTGCGTCATGTGTTTTCCAAATCCGGCGGGAATCTGGGTACCGATGGTTCGGTGGCCTATATGTTCAGCCGCATCGGTCTGTTAACGTACCCCGAAGGCAGTAATTACGATTCTATCCTTGAAGCCGCGTTAGAAGCCGGTGCAGAAGATGTCGAACGCAATGCGGATGGCAGTGTTGAAGTCAGCACCACGTTCGAAGATTTTATCGCAGCGAATGATGCCATGAGCGCAGCGGGTTTTGCGCCCGAGAACGCAGAGATTATCGAAAAAGCAACGATTCCGGTTGAACTGAATCTGGAAGACGCGGAAAAAATTATGCACATGGTCGATGCTCTGGAAGAACTGGATGATGTGCAGCAGGTACACACCAATGCCGATTTTTCGGACGAGATACTCGCGCAACTGTCGGGTGATGATTGAGAAACCAGACCCGAGTGCTTGGTATTGATCCCGGTTCGCGCAGCACCGGTTATGCGATTCTGGACACCGATGGTTTTCGCCATCAGCATGTGACCAGCGGGCATCTGGTGATTCAGGGCGAATCACTGGCTGACAAACTGGGGATAATTTTTACTCGCGTGACAGAACTGATCGAAGAGTGGCAGCCCGAAGCCATGGCGATCGAACAGGTGTTCATGCAGCGCAATGCAGACTCTGCATTGAAGCTGGGACAGGCGCGCGGTGCTGCAATCTGTGCTGCGGTGCAGGCAAAACTACCGGTGGGTGAATACAGCGCGCGGGCAATCAAAAAAGCGGTGGTGGGTACCGGCACCGCTGATAAAAAACAGATACAAAAAATGATGAAGTTATTGCTCGAACTGGACCATGTACCCCAAAGCGATGCGGCTGATGCGCTCGCAATTGCGATGTGTCACGCCAATCATTTGCACGTGCAAAGCGGTGTGCAGGTGCGCGGTGTACGTCGGGGGCGCTGGGTATGATCGGTCGTCTGTCCGGATTGCTGGTGAGTACGCATCCGCCGCGCCTGATGCTCGATGTGCAGGGTGTGGGTTATGAAGTCGAAGCGCCGATGACCACGTTTTATCAGCTCCCGGCCTGCGGCGAAAAACTGGTTCTGCACATCCACATGGTGGTGCGCGAGGATGCGCAGTTGCTGTACGGTTTTTATAGCGAAACCGAACGCCACCTGTTTCGTACCCTGATCAAGATTAATGGGGTTGGTCCCAAACTCGCGCTCACTATTTTGTCAGGCGTGAGCAGTGATGAATTTACCCGCT
>CAYRNH010000083.1:0-9158 GCA_964425515.1 uncultured Thiotrichaceae bacterium
AAACAGCATCACGCGCAGACTCAAAAGAGGTTTCACCACTGACGATAATGACCGAAGTGTCAATACGATGTTCTTTTATATGCGTCATTACATCATGACCTGAAACATAAGGCATATAAAGGTCGAGCAGCATCACATCGTAGATATTCTGGTCGAGTTTAAGAATGGCTTCTTTGCCACCAATAGCAGTATCAGCGGCGTAGCCGCGAGTGGCTAGCAGGTCTTTGAGGCTTTTGAGGATAACGGGGTCGTCATCGACAATAAGAATATGCTGCGTTTTTTGGCTCATTTTAATACTCTATAGTGCAAAGGCATACAGGCCTTTGTTGGCAAAATTTTGCACAAAACAGAGTTAACTGTTTTAGTTCATTTTTTTGGTAAAAGTATGTGAAAACTTGTACCTTTTTTGCTGCTTTTGCAGCTGATCGATCCGTGCAGTTCGTTGACCAGGTTCTTGACGATGGTGAGTCCGAGTCCAGCGTGATCTGAGCCTTTCTGGGTTTCAACAGGCGAGAACAGTTTGGGAAGTTTTTCGGGATTTATGCCCGGTCCATCGTCAGATATAGAGATTTCAATATGCTCTTTACCGCCAACATTCACATAATCCTGAGTGTAGACCATGATTTGGCCGTTTGCCTGTAGCGCTTCAACCGCATTTTTTATCAGATTGGTATAGACCTGTTTCAGGGCATTGGCATTGCTCATCAGAGGCCTGATGCGATCATCGAGATCGAGTTTGATCTGAATATTGTTGGCCGCGCAAATCGAGGTCTGAAATACCAGGGTGAGGTCGGAGATCAGAGCGTTAATATCGACCAGCGCCGATTCTTCGGCAAGTGGGCTGGGCTGTGACAGGCGTTCCAGAATGCTGCTGGCGCGCTGAATTTCACCTTTGATAGTTTTCAGGTCGGCCTGTGCAGGGTGGTCGGCTTCCAGCTTGTAGCCCAGAATTTCCAGGTAGTTGTTCATGATACTGAGCGGATTTCGTACTTCGTGGACCACTTCGCGAACATGCGACTCAAGCAGCCGATTAGCGATATTGGGATCTTCTTCCGGGTGACCGATTCGATTGGTGCCCCGAATAGCGCTGATCGTGTGTGCAATCCCGCTGGCAAACTGATTGAGCAGACCCAGCTGTTTCCACAGTACCTGGTGCTGGATGGCGTCGACCCCCAGTACCAGGGTGCCGATAGCGGCATCATTCATAATCATGGGTAGACAAATGATGCCTTCGCGTTTAGTCAGTCCAATGAGCTGGCGATCAATCACGCTGAGTGTTTTTATGTTTTTTTCGAAACTGTATTCCGCCTGTTTATTCAGTACCGCCGTCGCCACCATGCTGTGGCTGGATTCCAGACGGATACGAAATTCATCCAGTCGCGCAGGGAATTTGTCGGAGGCCAGGGCGCGTAGCTGGTCGATTTCAGGATCGTAAAGAAAAAGAATGCATTTGCTGACGCTGAAAAGTATGCCGACATGTTGCTCGATAGCCTGCAGCAGCTGTTTTTCACCATCGATACGCGACAGATGCTGATGGACGCCGTCGAGCATGGCGATATTGCGAATCTGCTCAGCCAGCTGCAGCTGTTTGTATTCTTCGCGCGCCTTGATCTGTTTTGCGGTTTCACCGTTGACTGTGCCATCGACGACCAGGTCGATCTCGAGCTTGCTGGCGGTGCTTGCAACCCGCTCTCGGGACTGGGTCAGCAGTTCGAGCAGCCATTCACGCTCAAAACCAAACAGCGTTTCAGCTTCATTAAAAACATGTGTATCCTGTTCATTGAAATCGTTGCTTGCCAGCTGATTGGCGAGGTGGATTATTTTTACCAGTGGATGTGCATCGATCAGGCTGTCGATCGGCTCATGGTGGTACAACACCGCGTCGACCAGAAAGGGATTGATATTGTGTTTTCGTAACAGCGCGGCGCCAACTTCCTGGTGTGTGGTTGCAAATGATTCGAGTTCGAGATCGTGAAAATTATCGTCTTCGGACAGTTCTGCAAATGTGGTGGTATATTTTTCCGGAAACGCGGCTTCCAGAGAGAGCTGGCCGATATCGTGGAGTAGCCCGGCGCCGTATGCATCATTGGGCTGTGGATAGTGCAGGTGAACCGCGATCGCTTCAGCGATGCTGGCGCAGAGCAGGGAGTGCTGCCAGTGTTGCTTGATGAAATCGCTGCGTTCGTGGTTATAGCGTGAAAAAAATTGCTGGGCTGCGGAGGTGACTGCGACACTCTTGATGGTGTTGAGGCCGAGTAGTTTCAGTATCTGCTCAGGCGGCTGTGGCTTTTCGTTGCTCTGACACTGGCGATGACAGATCGACAGCATTTTGAGATATAGCGAGGGGTCCTTGCGCAAAATATCAGCCAGTTGCTCATAGGACATGCTCTCGTCATGACACAAGGCGAGCAGGCGCAGAAGCACATGGGGCAGGCTGGGGAGCTTGTCCACATCGGTCTTCTGAATGATATTGCTGGCTTCAATTTGCATGCCGTTATCGTTTATTATTCCCTGGTTTCGGAATGTACGTGCGCGCAGGACCCTCCGAGATATTGGCTGATGGGGGAGCCCGTACTTCTAACTGAACATGCAATAATCGTACACGAATTGTAATGTTCAACGTAATCAGTCGGATAGGTTAGATGATAGGCAGTCAGTGCTGCTTTGTGTAAATAATACCGACGACGTGGGCTGCTGCCCCGACGACCTGTGCTGCTGGCGTATGTTTGTTAATTTCTTCGGATAATTCCGAGGTGTGTTGAAATGAAATTCATTAAAGCACAAAATGTTGTGGATTACTGCTATTACACAAACTACATATCGTAGATAGCTATTCCATCTGCGTGAAGGATGTGATACTAATGCAAAACGGTTTGTTAAATGAGCGCTCTACCCGGGGCCGAGAAAAATAACGAAAGCTGACAGACTTTGAAATCACATGCGCACACTGAGCATTTATCGCTCGTAGACGATATATCGGCGAATCCATCGCAGGAATCGCCATCGCTTGAAAATATGGATCAGCTGAGCATACGCGCGCGTAAATTATTGCTCGGCAATGATCTTGAACTCAGCAAAGTGCGTCCTTTTTTCTGGTCTCTGGTCGAGGCCTATGTTGATCGTTTCCAGTTCTATCCCTTCGACGTGCCTCGGGCGCTGCTCAATTACCTTGAACTCCATAATTATCCAGATGAAGAGGTCAGAACGCTGGTTCAGCAAATCGAAAAGCGCTATCTGGAACAACATGGCCATCCCCTCAAAAAAACCACCGAGCTGGTCAGCGAACCGAGTAGCGTGGACTCTGAAATCAAAGAACTGCGCGATAGTCTGAAATACGCCGGATTGCTGGACGAAATCTAGCAAATCACGTTCCTGATTTTGATGTTTAACCCATCGTCTGAGTGCCCGTGCGTGGTCAGGGCTGTGCTGGTGTGGTGTTCTGATTGTCGCTCGTGGTCTCATCCGGTAGGGTTTCGGGCGGTGTCTCTGGTTGTGTATCCGCCTGATTCTGGTCCTGGTTTTCAGATTCCGGTTCGGGCTGAACAGCAATGGCTGGTTCAGGTGCGGGGGTCTCTGGTTCGGCATAGACCGGTTCGACATAGGCAGGTTGCGACTGAGGCTGAGGCAGGTAATCTTCATTAGCTGTCTCGATAGATTCAGGCTCGGGTAACTGCAGTCTGGCAAGACGACCATCGTTGCGTATCAGGATGACATGATCGACCGCGATAGAATTCAGCTTCCCTCTGTTAAATACTGTATCGCCGAGTGCAAAGGTTTCTTCACCATACGGTTTTGATTCGATGATGGCGAGACTGGTGTTGCCACCGCTATTGGCAACAATGCCGCGCAGGGTCAGATTCAGGGACTTGTCTTCTTTGACTTCGCTATCCTGCGGAACAGCTTTCGCTATATCGCCAAACAGATGCGTGGCAGCAAGCCTGCCTGCATCAAGGGTGTCCTGGTTTGTGCTGCTGGCAGGCACAGCCTTCGCTGTATTGGACGCCTCGATCTGCCGTAACGATTTCCAGGAAACATAAGCCTGGATCACTATCAGGCAGGCAAATACCGTCGCAATTATCATTGCTGATAATTTTGTTACCGCGTCACGGCCTGCAGGTAAATCTGTTTTCATTAGTGTCCAGAGCGTAAAAAGATCTGCTATCTATATGCATTTTTCAAAAAAACTGCAATCCTTATTTATGGAAGCTCTGAAACAGCAACCCGGAAAAAGTGGCCGACCGGGGGTGAGCCCTGGACGCTATTGATGTACTATTTCTTACCCTTAGTCGCTAATGTGTAAATCTTTCCATGCTTAAATCCTTCACCGCAAAAAACCTTCAGCAATTGAGCGATAAAGCCCAACAGGCTGATCGCATGCGAGCCAATCTGAACGTTCATGAATCACTGGACGCAGACGTACAGCGCCTGTTTATAGCGACCGAGCCGGGCACCTATATCCGCCCGCACCGACATTCAGAAGCGCACAAATGGGAATTCTTTATGGTGATCACAGGTGAAATAGACCTGTTGATTTTCGATGATGAGGGTGCGCTAAGTCAGAGAATTGTGATGTCGCCGGACCAGACGCGAGCCATAGAGCTACCAGCGAATACCTGGCATTCGTATGTCTGTAAAAAAACAGGTACGGTCGCATTGGAAATTAAACAGGGCGCTTATATTCCGACGCCTGAAACTGATTTTGCATCCTGGGCGCCGGCCGAAAACAGCGCCGAGGCCGCTGACTATTTACAATGGATGAGCGAAGCACAGCCAGTTTAAAGTGGCGTATTTAAAGCAGAATTCGGACTTAGTGATTTTTTGAGCGCGTGACCAGAATTACACCGATGACGATTAATACTATGCCACTGCTGCGTAAATTCGAAATCGATTCATGAAAATCGGGCCACGAAGCCGCGCCGATATAAACCAGTGCGTAGCTTAAACTGAGTATGGGATAGGCAAGGCTGAGTTCGTATTTGGCCAGCGCAGCCATCCAGCACAGCATCGATACTGCATAACAGGATAGCCCGGCGAATACCCATAACAGTACTCCCTGAAATGCGGGCTGGTAAAGGGTGTTGATTCCGATTTGCTGGATATGTAAACCACCTGCATTCGCAAGATCCAGCATGCCGTATTTCATTAATAACTGTGCACAAGCTGATAACAGCACGGTGCAGACAGCAAAAAATACCCCCGCGTATTGTTTGTGCGCATCTCTCATGACAGCGATACCAGCACAACTCCAAGAGTGATGAAGCCAACACCCAGCCAGCGTTGTGTTGAAATGAGCTCTTTTAGAAAAAATCGAGAGATCAGCATGATGATGACAAAGTTGAGACTCAAAAAAGGAAATGCTTTGCTGACATCCATGTAATACAGTACAAACAGCCAGAATAGCGCGCCCAATCCGAGACAGATCATGGCCCACCACGTTTCATACTGCCGAAACAGGCGTGACAGAAAAGAAGATGAATCCGGTATGATAGTTGCTTTATCTGCCGCCAGTTTTTGCAACAGCTGTCCACCTAAGGTGAAGCAGAGCGATATAAAAATAAGAATGTATTCCATGAATTATTTTTGATCGCGTGTTTGTTTGGGAATGATCCACAAATCAAAAATACCATAACTGTACTTAATGGCATTCGCCGGTATCTTCGGTAAAAAGTCGGCATTGCAGCTATCCGAGCAGACCATAACGACCGTATGCGTGTACCGGTTTTTCTGCAACAGACTGGCGAATGATGCCGGCGTGAGAAGCCGGCCTTTTGCGTCCGGGTAGCTCAGGCCGTATGCAAGCTCGCCATCGCTGGCCATGTAAATGTCCTGTCTATCCAGTGCCAGTGCGACCGATCCGATGACATACGAATCGGAAATCACGACCGCGTCTTTGGGAATCTCGTTGATATGCTGTTGTAGCAACACGCCAGGGCTTTTGTGTTCTGCACCCTGATCAGGGAATGCAAATTGCGCAGCCACCAACACTGGAATTATCGCTACGGCAATACTCAATAACCGAAGATAATTTTGTTTAAATCTAAAACTGATGAGGCCAGTAATGAGTGCCGCGACCAATGAAGCTGCCAGGCCAAAATAACTCAGCATTTCATGTTTGTTATAAAGCGCCTGATCTGAATGCGTTGTCTGGGTGTAGATCAAAGCACCGAGCGCAGTGGCGATGCAGATGAGATTGAGCATCACTCCGGCCTTGAATAATCTGGTTCGTGGTTGCTGAAAATAACGCTGTAAACCGGCGGCAATCAAAATCGCCAGTGGTGGAAAACAGGGCAAAATATAAGTTTCAAGTTTGCCGCTGGATGCGGAAAAAAACAGAAACGGCAGCAAAAACCATAACCAGAGAAAACGTAAAAGTGGGGTGCTTGTGCCGTCAGTAGTTTTTTGCCTGAGGCCGCTGATTGCTGCTGGTACTAATGTCAGCCAGGGGAAAGCGAGTATCGGCAATACGACCATAAAATAATAAAAAGGCGCTTCGTGCTGAGCGTTACTGGCAGTAAATCGTTTGATGTGTTCCACCCAGAAAAAATAGCGCCAGAAATCACTCGCCTGGAGCTGAACCATGATAGACCAGGGGGCAGCTACCAGCGCCGCGACCAGTACCACCAGCCAGCCATAGGTAAGCAAGGTGCGTAACTTGCCGTGCCATATCATCCACGGTACCAGAATGATCACCGGGACCGCTAGCGCCAGAAAACCCTTGGCCAGAAATGCCAGACCGAGAAACGCGCCCGATGCCAGCCAGAAAGGCATCGCCCGCCTTCGTTGCTCTGCCTGTGCTGCCAGGTAAAATGACATAATGCCTGCGCTGAGTAGCAGGGTCAGAAGACTGTCCAGCACGTTGATCGTGCCGATGACAAAGACCTCGAAAAAACTCATATGAATGAGTGCCGCATACAGCGCCAGTCGTCGATTGCGCAAAGTGGCGCGCGCGAACAGAAATACCAGAAGGGTGGTTAGCCCGGCTTCGAGCGCGCCCGGCAGGCGTGATGAAAAAGTGTTTTCACCAAACGCATAAATGGACGCAGCGTTGACCCAGTAACCGAGTGGCGGTTTTTCAAAATAACGCAGACCGTTATAGCGTGGTACAACCCAGTCGCCGGTGCTGATCATTTCACGTGGAATTTCTGTATAGCGTGTTTCATCTGGAACGATCAGTGGGCGCACGCCAAGTGGTAACAGGTATATAACGATATAAAAAACCAGCATTGCGGCCAGAAGCCATCGGTACATCTGTGGTGAAGACGTATTGTTGTCTTTATCTGAAGCTAACATTAATGAGTCTCAATTTGTTGCCAGCAAACACGGCCTTCGCGGCCTGCAATGGCTTTTTGTTCAATCTTGCCCAACGGAATGCTTGTGTGATCTGCGGGTAATAACTGGTTTAGCGGGAGTAGTTTGATGTTCTGCGTTTTCGTTTGCATCAGAAATTCTTTAAATAGTGCTTTACGCGCAATGCCTTCAACTTCGGCATGAATGGTCAGAACATTTAAACGATCGGGTCGCAGCAAAGACAGAATGTAGTCATTGTAATTCGTATCATTGATGCCGTTCTGCCCGATGATTTCATCATAGGTAGGCAGGGTTACCGGGATTTGAGGTGCAAGAATTTGATCGTCTACCACGGGGCGAAACAGGCTGTCACCGCGACAGTCGCTATTATAATTAAAGTGATATGCGTTTTTTTCCAGCAACACATCATCGGTGCATTTCCAGCCGGCCGCTGCAGAGCAGCGCACCTCATCACCCAGTATGTCGGTGAGCTGGTTCATTCCCAGCTGGATTTGCTCTGCAATTTGCGCGCGGCTCATGTTGTCCACGCGCGCCTGCCAGAGATGATGATCCCAGGCGTGAAGACCGACTTCGTGACCAGCATCCCGTGTGTCACGGATGACGTTTGCCAGACGGGTACCAATTCGGGGTCCTGGCCATAGGGTGCCGCGCAGCAGGATATCCCAGCCGTACAGACTGGCTGCATTAGAACGTAGCATCTTGTAGAGAAACGCCGGTTTAAATAATCGCCAGAGATGGCGCCCCATATTATCGGGGCCAACACTGAAGAAAATACTGGCGTGCACATCGTGAGTGCGCAACATGTTCAGCAATGCGGGCACACCGTCACGCGTGCCGGTAAAAGTGTCAACATCAACACGCAGGCCTAGCCTGCAACTATCATTAGGTGATGTCATTGCTGTCGATGAAAACTAACTGTTTTTTACAACCGACGGGTTTTTTTGTTTGTTCTCATCGATGCTGTCTATATATTCGTGCAGAAAAAAGTCCAGCGTGTCTGCAATCGATTTTTCAAATGAAACGGTCGGCTCCCAGTCCAGTATGCGCTTAGCATTCTCGATACTTGGACGACGATGCTGTACATCCTGATACCCATCACCATAATAAGCATGGCTTTCCATCGCAATCATGCCGGCAAAAGGCGGGAAATGTTTGCGTAATTCGTGTTTATCGAACTGTGCTACCAGAGTTTCAGCGAGTTGACGGATACTGGCATCATTGTCCGGGTTGCCGATATTGATGATCTCGCCGTTACAGACATCGTCTTTGTTTTCAATAATACGGAACAGGCATTCCACGCCATCAGACACATCCGTAAAGCAACGCTTCTGTTCGCCACCGTCGATAAGCTGAATCGGTGTGCCTTCAACCAGGTTCAGGATCAGCTGAGTGATGGCGCGCGAGCTGCCAATGCGAGCTGATTCCAGAGAATCCAGACGTGGACCAACCCAGTTGAACGGGCGGAACAGAGTGAAGTTCAGTCCTTCAGACTTGCCGTAGGCCCAGATTACGCGATCCAGCAGTTGTTTGCTGCAGGAGTAAATCCAGCGTTGTTTGTTAATCGGCCCCAGGATAAGACGCGAATTATCTTCGTCGAACATTTCGTCGTCGCACATGCCATACACTTCGGATGTCGATGGGAAAATGATGCGTTTATTGTACTTGGCGCAATAACGTACGATGCGCAGGTTTTCTTCAAAATCGAGTTCGAACACGCGCAATGGATTGCGAGTGTATTCAATCGGTGTGGCAATCGCGATCAAGGGCAGAATCACGTCACATTTTTTGACATGATATTCAATCCATTCGCGATGAATAGAAATATCACCTTCGTGAAAAAAGAAATCCGG
>CAYRNH010000084.1:0-9091 GCA_964425515.1 uncultured Thiotrichaceae bacterium
GGTCTTTAGTGATGATTTTGCTACAACCGCAGTAGTAACAAATGCTGTTGCAGAATGGAATGTGAAAGTATAGTGAAAGCGGGCTGGGGATCGGGTCATTGTTGCTCTGTTCAACCGCTTCGATATAATCATTTGAGCCATAGGCCGTGCTGAATTGCAATGCGGTTGGATAGGATGTGTAGCGTGGGCCGGCTCGATCATAGCGATTGATGAGTTCTTTATCGAAGCTTATTTTTGTCACTGTGGGTAGCCCTTCAAATAAAGTTGAATGCCTAAGTCTAATGTGCGGAGGTCTTAGCATTCATGATATTAGTCAATCCCACCTGTTTAATTTATGCCAAACACCGCGGTGCTGGCAAAATGATGAATAATTTCCTCGTTTACATCACGATTTGATCCAGATCATGTGTCGATACTGGTTGGTCAGTTAGAGTCGGTGGAAATCTGTCGAGCCTAAAGGGCATCGTATGTTTGCTACTAAAGTTCATTTAAATGCTTGAACCAGAATGCCAGCAGAGTATTATGGATCGCTATTGAACCTATGTCTGACATCTTAGATTCAGGAGAATTCAAATAATGATGCTTTCACATATATACGGTCTTTTTACCAGCCCGACAGAGGAGTGGCGGCGTATTCGTGCTGAGAATTGTACTGTTGGTAAGTGTTATTGCTCTTATCTGTTCTTTCTGGCAGCGATCCCGCCAGTGGCCGGTTATTTCGGCACCACCATGTTTGGCTGGGATATTGGGGGGCGTGATGCAATCAAATTATCGCACGACAGCGCCCTTACGATCGCCCTGTTATATTATCTGGTCATGCTGATTGGGGTTTTTTCGGTTGGTTTCATGATCCACTGGATGGGCAGGACCTACGGCACGACGCAGACTCTGCCGCGCTGTATGTCATTGGCAGCCTATGTGGCGACGCCGATGTTTTTTGTTGGCATATTCGAGGCCATGCCTGTGCTCTGGCTCAATTTTGTCATCGCTTTGCCGGCACTGGCTTATACCGTTTATCTACTCTATACCGGTGTGCCGGTGATGATGGAAATCCCTGAGGAACGCGGCTTTTTGTTTTCCAGTGCGGTGCTGGCGGTAGGGCTGGTTGCTCTGGTGTCGGTACTGGCCGCTACCGCAATGCTCTGGGGTTCTGGTTTTGCGCCGCAGTTTGTCGACTGATGGCGGACAAAGTTAATTTTGTATATGCATATATAGTGATTATCTAATATAATCCGCAACCCTGAAATCTGAGAACAGTTGGAAGATAACTTATGAATGATCAGGCAACGACCTATAACTATAAAGTGGTGAGCCAGTTTGCCATTATGACGGTTGTATGGGGCATTGTGGCCATGCTTGTCGGTGTTTATATTGCTGGCGAGATGGCGTGGCCAGTATTGAATTTTAATATTCCATGGTTAAGTTTTGGTCGCTTACGACCCTTGCACACGAATGCGGCAATTTTTGCATTTGGTGGTTGTGCCTTGTTTGCCACCTCTTATTATGTGGTGCAACGTACCTGTCATGTGCGTCTGATTTCTGATCGTTTGGCTGCGTTTACCTTCTGGGGCTGGCAGGCAGTGATTTTGAGTGCAGCCATCAGTTTGCCTCTGGGCTATACCACATCCAAAGAATATGCCGAGCTGGAATGGCCAATTGATATTCTGATCACCATTGTATGGCTGGTTTATGCCTATGTATTTTTCGGCACGATATTTAAACGCAAGATTAAACATATCTATGTAGCGAACTGGTTTTTTGGCGCCTTTATTATCACGGTGGCCATGCTGCACGTGGTTAACAGTGCAGAAATACCTGTGTCATTCATGAAGTCATATTCGGTGTATGCGGGTGTGCAGGATGCCATGGTGGAGTGGTGGTATGGCCACAATGCTGTGGGCTTTTTCCTCACCGCCGGTTTTCTCGGCATTATGTATTACTTCGTGCCCAAGCAGGCCGAACGCCCGGTGTATTCCTACCGGCTTTCGGTGGTGCATTTCTGGGCGCTGTCATTCACCTACATCTGGGCAGGACCACATCACCTGATGTATACCGCCCTGCCTGACTGGACGCAGTCGCTGGGAATGGTGTTCTCGTTGATTCTGCTGGTGCCATCCTGGGGTGGCATGATTAATGGCATTATGACGCTCTCTGGTGCCTGGGAAAAACTGCGTACCGATCCTATTTTGAAATTCCTCGTGGTCTCGGTTTCATTCTACGGGATGTCGACTTTCGAAGGCCCGATGATGGCGATCAAGACGGTGAATGCATTGTCGCATTACACTGACTGGACGATTGGCCATGTGCATTCGGGTACTCTGGGCTGGGTGGGGATGATTACGATTGGTGCAATGTACCATCTGATTCCGCGTCTCTTCGGTGTTGAAATACACAGTAAAAAACTGATCGAAACGCATTTCTGGCTAGCCACTATAGGTATCGTGCTGTACATCACCTCGATGTGGATATCGGGCATCATGCAGGGTTTGATGTGGCGCGCGATCAATGCTGACGGCACGCTGACTTACAGTTTTGTCCAGGCTGTTCAGGCTTCCCATCCGTTCTATGTTACTCGACTCATTGGTGGTCTTTTCTACCTCAGTGGTATGTTCCTGATGGCATATAACGTGTTTAGAACAGTCGTTCGCGGAAGAGTTGTAAACGTTATGATTCCCGCGCCCACGTTAGCGCATTAGGAGGCCTGAGATATGTCATTGCAGAATAAAGCAGAATCCAATGTTGGCCTGCTGATTGTGCTGTCGCTGGCAGTGATCGTCTGGGGCGGGCTGGCGCAGATTGTACCCCTGTTCTTCCAGCATTCGACGACCGAACCGGTTGACGGAGTAGAGCCGTATTCACCGTTGCGTCTGGAAGGTCGAGATATTTATATCCGTGAAGGCTGTGTCGGTTGTCACTCGCAAATGATACGGCCGTTCCGAGCTGAAACCGAACGCTATGGCCATTATTCAGTGGCTGGTGAATTTATTTATGATCGTCCTTTCCTCTGGGGCTCAAAACGTACCGGACCTGATCTGGCCCGTATCGGCGGACGGTATTCTGATGACTGGCATCGCGCTCATCTGAATAATCCTCGCGATGTGGTGCCTGAATCCATCATGCCGGGATATCCCTGGTTGGCGAAGACACCACTGGATGGTTCGGATATTCAGGCCAAAATGCGCGCTCTGAACCTGGTGAGTTATAAGCCTTACACAGCAAAGCAAATTGCTGATGCGCCGGCCGAGCTCAAAGGCAAGACTGAACTGGATGCGGTGATTGCGTATCTTCAGGGTCTGGGTATTCAGATCAAGACAACACGCTAATGAAATTTGCTTTTGTACAATCTGTATGGACTGTGATCGCGCTAGTCTTTTTTATTGGTGTTGTGATCTGGGCATATAGCTCACGTCGCAAGTCTGAGTTTGAACAAGCCAGTCGTATGGCTTGTGATGATGGTGATGATCATCCTGACAATAACCGGGTAGAGGAATAAGCATGTCTGACTTCACGAGCAGTTTCTGGAGCTGGTGGATCATTACCATCGTGGTCGGTGGTATTGCATGGGTCTATTGGGTGCTGACAAAAAATAAGAATCTGCAGATACCAGACAGTGAGGTGGGGAAACCCATGGGTCACATCTGGGATGGCGATTTGCAGGAACTGAATAACCCGATGCCACGCTGGTGGATTAACCTGTTTTACGTCACCATCGTATTCGCGGTGTTTTATCTTGCCTTGTACCCCGGCCTGGGTTCTTTTAAAGGTCTGCTGGGCTGGACCGAGGTCGGTCAGTACAATACAGAAATGAAAGTGGCCAAAGAAAAATATGGCCCCTTGTACGACAAGTATCTAAAACAGGATTTACTTGTACTGGCTGCGAACAAGCAAGCAATGAAAACAGGCGAGCGTTTGTTCGAGACTTATTGCACAGCCTGTCATGGTTCAGACGCGCGTGGCGCCAGAGGTTTTCCCAATCTGCGCGACAATGACTGGCTCTACGGTGGCGATCCCGAAACGATCCAGACGACTATTCTGCACGGTCGCAATGGTGTGATGCCTGCCTGGGGGCCGGTACTTGGAAAAGAAGGTGTGGATGAGGTTGCCAACTATGTGAAAAGTCTTTCCAGTGGCAAGGTGAGTGACCCTGCGCTGGTAGCAAAAGGCAAAGCAAAATTTGATATGTTCTGCACGGCCTGTCATATGCCAGACGCGAAGGGTAACCATGCGGTTGGTGCACCGAACCTGACCGACAATATCTGGTTGTATGGTGGTTCGTTGAAGACCATTAAATATACGATTACCCACGGTCGTAATGGCCACATGCCAGCGCACGAGGCGTTTTTGGGTCAGGCGAGAGTACACATTCTGGCGGCTTATATTTACAGCCTGTCTCACAAGAGCGAATAGTGGCGATTCCGCAGTCAGCGACACGTGAAGGCATCCCCGTAATACAACGGATGGTGGCCATTCTTTGGCCATCGTTTATCACTGCGGGTATAGCAACGATTATTTTGACCACCTTGATAGATCCTCAGGCCTTGTTTGCAGAGTACAACGTGAGTCGTTTTGGCGGTTACAGCATCTGTTTTCTGGTGTTCTGGGTGTTTGGTGTTTTTACGGCCATGTCGACCTGCTTCTTTTTGATGCCGTGCAGCGTTTTCAATAAATGCAAAACACCGAAAGATACACAGTCAAAAGGGCACTACGAGCCTTAATAAGATCCTGTGTAGCAGGGTTTCCGCGCAAGTAAATAACAGAATATGGTAATAAGCTAAGATGGCCGAGGTAGAAACAAAACAGGCCGGTGATATCAATCAGTCTCTCTACGCCAAGCGTAAAAAGATTTATCCGCGCCAGGTTCACGGTTTATTTGCTGCCATGCGCACCACCGGCGTACTGGTATTGCTGGGCATGTATTACATCATTCCCTGGTTACAGTGGGACCATCGCCAGATGGTGCTATTTGATTTGCCCGCGCGCAAGTTTTACATCTTTGGTCTTGTTTTCTGGCCGCAGGATTTTTTCTATCTTGCATTGCTTCTGATTATCGCGGCATTGTCGCTGTTCTTTTTTACTGCTATCGCAGGACGATTGTGGTGTGGCTATGCCTGTCCGCAAACGGTATGGACCGAAGCATTTCTCTGGATAGAGCGTAAAGTAGAAGGCAATCGACCCAAACAGATGAAGCGCGACAAAGCACCGATGTCGTTCTCAAAATTTCGTGTTAAAGCCACCAAGCATACCATCTGGATAGTGTTTGCATTGTTCACAGGATTGACCTTTGTCGGTTACTTCTCGCCGATACGCGAGCTTACGCATAATTTTTTCAGTTTTAACCTGGGTCCATGGGAAACCTTCTGGATCTTTTTCTATGGCTTTGCGACCTACGGTAATGCAGGCTGGTTACGCGAGCAGGTATGCACTTATATGTGCCCTTACGCGCGTTTTCAGAGCGTAATGATCGACAGGGATACCCTGGTAATCTCCTATGATGCACTGCGTGGCGATCCTCGCGGCGGTCGAAAGAAGACTGTTGATCCAAAACAACAGGGCCTGGGTGACTGCATCGATTGCACTATTTGCGTACAGGTTTGTCCTACCGGGATTGATATACGTGATGGTCTGCAATACGAATGTATTGGTTGTGCTGCCTGTATTGATGCCTGTGACGATGTCATGGATGAAATGGGTTATGCGCGTGGCCTGGTACGTTATACCACCGAGAATGCACTGGAGGGTAAGCCAACTCATTTGCTGCGACCACGCACGATTATCTATGCGCTAATCCTGCTTGGTATTATCAGTGGTACCTTTTATACCATATTGAATCGTACACCACTGGCGCTTGATGTTATACGTGATCGTAATACGCTGTATCGCGAGGTAGGTGATGATCTGATTGAGAATGTCTACACCATGAGAATTATGAATATGGATGAGAAACCGCATCAGTACTCTTTGACTGTAACAGGCCTAAAAGGGATCTCTGCGCTTATGGATACAAAACATATCGATGTTGATAGTGGCGAAGCGGTTGAAGTACCAGTGCGAGTACGTGTCGAGGAAGATCATCTTCATGAACGTAGTAGTGCAATTACTTTCAATCTGGTCGCAGAAGATGCGACCGGCATATCTGTGACCGAAAAAGCACGTTTTATTGGCCCGTTACCGGAGCATGACTAATGAATACAACGCTGGTAACCGATAAAAATCCCTGGTATCGAAATCCGATGGTGTGGATGATTATTGCCATACCTTTCGTAGCTATATGTTCTTCCAGTGTCATCTTGTGGTATGCCGCGACCACCAAGGATAGCCTGGTGGTGGATGATTATTATAAGCAAGGTCTGGCAATTAACATGGTACTGGATCGAGATCGACACGCTGCAGAGAAAAAACTGTCGGCTAATTTGATTATTCAGTCAGAACAAAAACTGGTAAAAATCAAGTTTCAAAAAGGACTGCTGCCAGATTACCCTGAAACCCTGATGCTTCACTTATACCACGCTACGCGTGCAGACAGCGATACCAAATTGACTATGCTGCATGGCCAGGGCGATCAATATATTGGTTACCTGAAACATTCTTTGCCACCAGGGTTCTGGTACATCGAACTGGGTAACAAAGACTGGCGTTTGAGTGCGAAAAGTCGTTTGGACGGAACCCCGCATGTAGAGCTCAAACCGGTGGTTGGGGTTAAAGAAAAGTCATATTAAGGAAGCTCTGAATAATTCATTCTGGAATTCTCGGAGCACGGTTCCTCAAAAATATGATTTCTGGGTTTATTCATATTCAGTTACTGACGCGATAGAAAAAGGTGGTGCCTCCATGTGCCACACTGAACTTGTGATTTAATCACAGGCTCTTTAATCCTGCCTTTGTCTGGCTTTGCTCGCGATCGGGGTCGGGTATTTGTAAACCACCCAGTAGGTTGAAATCACAAACGTCAGCATGACCACGGTCTGGATGAGGCTGGACGCGTTGACGCTAATCAGGCCCGATGCAGCCGCAGTGTAAGCCACCAATAATGAAAACTCACTGGCCTGACCCAGACGGGCGCCCAGTTCACTGGAAAAGCGCGGACTTTCTCCGCTGAGTCTGAAGCCCAGTTTAAACAACACCGGCTTGATAAAAATGATCACTAGCGCAAGCGTTATTGCGGCATAAATAATATGCTGTGATAACAAAATATCGAATCGTGCTCCGATCGAGAAAAAAAACAGAATCAGAAAAAAATCACGCAACGGTTTGAGGTCTTCTGCAACCACCAGCGCAATCGGAATGCTGGCAAAGGAAACGCCGGCAACAAATGCGCCGATTTCAAATGACAGGCCTGAAAACTTCGCTACACCTGCGCCAATCAAACCCCAGCCCAGAGTAATCAGAAAAATATATTCACGAATAGTGTCGTAGCGAATAAACAAGCGTGTGACGATGGTTTTCGCCAGCACAAATGCGGCCAGGGTAAGGCCGCCGAGTTTGAATAGCAAGATCACTGTTGTCATTAGCACATGTCCCTGTTGCTGGCCGCCGACCATGAACAAAATAAGCACGATCGCGATAATATCCTGTAGCAGCAACACGCTAATCATCATTTCACCGGTGTGCGCGTGATGCAGTGCGGTTGTGGGTATCAGTTTTAAGCCCACAATCGTACTGGAGAACATCATTGCAGCACCGATAATCAGGCTTTCAGTATATGAAAAACCGAAAGCCAGCATAATTAAAGTGCTGATCAGCATAAATGCTAAAGATGTGCCGAGTGTGACCAGGGTGGTTTTACCAAATAGCTGTAATAGACGGTTCGGTTCAAGACTAAGTCCGATCAAAAATAGCAACAGGATGATGCCCAGGTGTGAGAGTTCTTCAATGTGCGCATCATTCGCGATTAGATGAAGTCCCAGAGGACCGGCAACAATGCCCAGGGCGATATAAGCGAGGATGATCGGCTGACGTAAATACAGAAACAAAGTAGAAAAAACCGCAGCGCCGGCGAAGATGGCGATCAGTTCGACAATGATGTTATTGGCGACCATATGACGTACCTGCATCCGGTGTCTGGTTACGATGCTTGCTTCTGGTTCGGTGAAGCGCACCAATCACGAGCACAGATAGTATGCCGTGATGACTGCCTGCTGCTTGTTTACACCAGAGACATTAACACATTGTCGATCGCAGGTGCGCTACCCAGGTAAGGCGCGATGGAAATAGTGATGTCAGGATGCTGATCCTGCTTGATTTTAACTTCTGCAGGAATATCTGCAGCGACATGCCGGCCAGCTGATAAAAAATAGGGTAGCACGACCACTTCGGTAGCGCCGTTATCAATGCATTGTTGAATGCCATCAGGAATCGAGGGTTCAGCAAGCTCCAGAAAAGCGGCGCGTACTTCGCGGGATTGTTGCGCTGCAATTAACTGTAAACGCGCGGCCAGTTGCCGCACTTCATCATTCGATGCTTCGCGGCGACTGCCGTGTGCGACCAGAAGAATTGCTTTCATTGTTTAGTGTCTGAAGTGCCGCATGCCGGTGAACACCATGGTCATGCCGTGTTCATTGGCGGCAGCGATCACTTCGTCATCGCGCATCGAACCACCGGGTTGAATAACTGCAACAATGCCCGCTTCGTGTGCAGCGTCGATACCATCACGGAAGGGGAAAAAGGCATCTGACGCCATGACCGAGCCAGCGACTTCGAGTTTCGCGTGTTCTGCCTTGATGCCGGCGATGCGTGCACTGTTGATGCGACTCATCTGGCCTGCACCCACACCGATGGTCATATTGTTTTTACCGTAAACAATGGCATTGGATTTAACAAACTTGGCGATGCGCCAGGTGAACAGCAGGTCGTCCATTTCATCATCGGTCGGTTTGCGCTCGGTCACCACCTTGAGCTCATTATACAAAGCGAGGTCCGCATCCTGTACCAGCAGGCCACCATTGACGCGTTTGAAATCCAGTCGCGGTGCCGCGGATTCCCAGGCGCCGCATTCGAGCAGACGCACGTTTTTCTTTTCTGCGACAACCTTGCTGGCTTCGGCGCTGACCGTAGGTGCAATAATCACTTCGACAAACTGGCGCTCGACGATGGC
>CAYRNH010000085.1:0-9089 GCA_964425515.1 uncultured Thiotrichaceae bacterium
TTGGTCCAGGGTTCGAATCCCTGAGGGCCCACCAAATTTTAGTAATGTTTTCATGGCATTACTCAATTCTGCATTGCCTCTGTTAATTCCTGCGAGTGTAATTCTGGGTGCCTGAGGGGCGTCACAGCACTCGCTGTTTTTTCTGCGGCTACACAAGCTTCTTTCAGGGCGTATTTATCTCCTGGCATCGATAAAAACATCGTTGTAATAAATACGTAACAAATAATTAAACTTTGTGACAAAACGCTTGTCACTTGCTCGCTCTGTACAGCGAGCGCCCGTCCTGATTAGCGTTAATGCTAACCATGGCTGATGTTCGCAGGTCAGGAAAGCGAAACAATACAGAAAGTTATTATTAACCCTGAGATCATCTCTATGAAACAGCTATTGGGTATTGCAACTACATTATTACTGGTAATAAGTGCACCGGTTCTGGCAGAAAAACCTGTTACAACCGGTACAGTGGTCCAGCTTGCGGATGCTGACACGAATACGCAGTCTGGTCAGACGAACAACGCGCAGGACGAGAAATCTGGCAATAGCATTAAAACCAGCCAGGAAAAGGCTAAGACGGCGAAGGCTGAAAAAACAAAAAAACAGCACAAAGTGAAGAAACATCACAAAGCAGCAAAAAAAGCTGAGCATAAGAAAACAGTTAAAAAAGCCAAGCATGTCAAGAAAAAGGTGCATGCCAAGAAAAAGATAGAAGCAAGGAATAGCGAAAAACCAAAAGCAAAGAGCGGCACAACTGATTCAAGTGAAGCTCCCAAGTAATGAATATTCAGCCTGAAGTTGAACCGAGGAAGCGCTAAAAGGGTAAAAAGTGTACTTTAATTTTTGCCCGCACGGCTCGATCTGGCTGATACGGAGCCCCTGATTGAACTGCTTGTCGCAGCTTTGATCAGGGGCTTTTTATTTTTGTATCGACGCCGGATTCTATGTTTTGGGCCTTGGCCAAGAAATATCCGCTCTTATGAATAGCTTTTTTGTTAATATGCCCGGCTTGAAAAAAGCGAGAGTGGCGGAATTGGTAGACGCGCTGGATTTAGGTTCCAGTGTCTTAGACGTGAGAGTTCGAGTCTCTCCTCTCGCACCATATTTATTAAAATCAATGATTTACGAATTTATCTGAGGTTGTTATGCAAGTGTCGGTGGAAGCGGGCGAAGGCCTGAAACGCAAAGTGACGGTGCAGGTGCCGAGTGAAACGATTGACTCCGAAGTCACGAATCGTCTCAAATCACTTCAGGGACGGGTCAAAATCGACGGTTTTCGTCCTGGAAAGGTGCCGCTGCAGGTTGTGAAGCAGCGTTATGGTCAGCAGGTGTTGCAGGAAGTGGCCGGTGAAATCATGGAAAACAGCTTCCGTGATGCACTCAACCAGGAAAATTTACGCCCGGCAGGAGAACCGGTGATTAATGCCCCGACCATCAAGTCAGGACAGCCACTGGAATTTACCGCCAGTTTTGAAGTTTATCCGGAAGTGGCGCTGTCACCCGTCAGCGACCTCAAGGTCACTCGATATAACGCCAGTGTTCAGGATGTGGATATCGACAACATGCTGGAAACCTTGCGTAAGCAGAGCGCAAAATGGAACGAAGTTGAGCGTGCTGCAGAGGATGGTGATCGGGTAACGGTCGATTTTGTCGGCACCGTCGATGGCGTAGAGTTTGAAGGTGGCAGCGCCACGAGCGTGCCGCTGGTGCTGGGTTCGGGCAGTATGATCCCGGGTTTTGAAGAGCAGGTCAAAGGCCTGAGCAAGGGTGGAAATGGCACCGTGAAGGTGACTTTCCCTGAGGATTACCAGGCTGAGCATCTGCAGGGCAAGGCAGCCGAATTTGCGGTTACCGTGAACCTGGTCGAAGCGCCTGAGTTACCTGCAGTCGATGATGAATTTGCGAAAGCATTTGGCATCGCTGAAGGCGGTCTGGATAAATTGAAACAGGATATCCGCGCCAATATGGAGCGCGAGCTCGAAAATAGAATTCGCGCTGAAGTCAAAAATAGCGTCATGGATCAGCTCGCCAGTGCAAATCCAATGGAAATTCCTGATGCGATTGTGCAGCAGGAAGCGGAAACCATGAAAGCTCAGGCTGAAAGCCAGCAGGGCAGTAATTTGCCACTTGAATCTTATCTGGACGAAGCCCGACGCCGGGTATTACTTGGTATGTTGCTGGCTGAATCCATCAAGATTTCAGGTATTCAGGTCAATCCAGAGACTGTGCGTGAGCGTATCGAAACTATTTCGAAAGATTATGAAGACCCGGCGGAAGTTGTTCGCTATTATCAAAGCAATCCCCAGTTACTCAGAAGCGTTGAGACTCTGGTGATGGAAGATATGGTGGTAGACTGGATCGTGTCACAGGCTGATGTCACAGTTGTCGAGAAATCATTCGACGAATTGATGAAGAAGGCTTAACCGAGAACCGGTCTTAGCGCAGGCAGAGCATCTGCAGGAATTAATATGTATCATAAAAATCAGTGGTTTGAAAAACAGTCCGATGGCGCACAGGGTGCCCAGTCGCTCAATCTGGTACCGATGGTGGTTGAACAAACCTCCCGCGGTGAACGCTCCTATGACATCTATTCACGATTGCTCAAAGAGCGCGTGATTTTTATTGTCGGACCGATCGAAGACCATATGGCAAATCTGATCGTGGCGCAGCTGCTGTTCCTCGAGTCAGAAAATCCTGAGAAGGATATTTCACTGTATATCAACTCGCCTGGAGGTTCGGTTTCTGCGGGTCTGGCGATCTATGACACTATGCAGTTCATCAAGCCTGATATCAGCACTCTGTGCGTCGGCCAGGCGGCCAGTATGGGCGCGGTTCTGCTCGCCGGTGGCACCAAAGGCAAGCGGTATTGTCTACCTCATTCAAGGGTGATGATTCATCAGCCGCTGGGCGGTTTTCAGGGGCAGGCGACCGATATCGATATTCATGCCCGCGAGATACTGAAAATTCGCGAGCAACTCAATCAGTTACTGGCCAATCATACAGGCCAGAGCATCGAGAAAATCGATCAGGATACCGATCGTGATAATTTTATGGGTGGCGAAGCAGCGGTCGCCTACGGCCTGATTGACGAGGTTCTGGATAAGCGAAGTTAGTCCGATCACGGCATAGATACCACCATTTATCAGTGTGTTATGCGTATCAGTACAAAATAATGGTGTATTACCGGGGAAAATTCTGTTGAAATTGGGTTAGTGCGCTATTGTTAGTATCATAGTGGTATCTATACAGAACGCGCGCTTGCGAAATTTGCCACGAATTGGCAAGGTAAGACCTGAATCAATAGCTGAGAAAATTGAATGAGCGACGACAAGCACACATCTGGAAGCGAAAAACTGCTGTACTGTTCCTTTTGCGGCAAGAGTCAGCATGAAGTCAAAAAGCTCATCGCTGGCCCTTCGGTCTATGTCTGCGACGAATGCGTGGAGTTGTGCAACGACATCATCCGTGAAGAGATGGAGGAAGAGTCGAGCACCGCTATTCGCAAGCTTCCTACGCCACGTGAAATCAATACCATTCTGAATGATTATGTGATTCGCCAGGATCGCGCCAAGCGCGTACTTGCGGTGGCTGTGTACAATCATTACAAACGTCTTGAAGTCAAACACAAGAAAGACGATATCGAATTATCCAAGAGCAATATTTTGCTGATTGGGCCTACCGGCTCGGGCAAAACCCTGCTTGCTGAAACGCTGGCGCGTTTGCTCAATGTGCCGTTTACCATAGCGGATGCGACTACGCTGACCGAAGCCGGTTATGTCGGTGAAGACGTTGAAAACATTATTCAGAAACTGTTGCAGAAATGTGAATACGACGTTGAAAAAGCGCAGACCGGGATTGTGTATATCGACGAAATCGACAAGATCTCGCGCAAGTCAGATAACCCTTCCATTACACGTGATGTGTCCGGGGAGGGCGTGCAGCAGGCGCTGCTGAAACTGATCGAAGGTACGATTGCTTCGGTGCCTCCTCAGGGCGGACGCAAGCATCCACAGCAGGAATTTCTTCAGGTCGACACTTCAAGAATTCTGTTTATTTGCGGTGGGGCTTTCGCCGGGCTGGAAAAAGTTATTCAAAATCGTTCCGAAAAAACGGGGATTGGTTTTGGTGCTGAAGTTCGCAGCAATGATAAAACAAAACCTGCGAGCGCAATTTTGCAGGACCTCGAAGCAGATGATTTGATCCAGTACGGATTGATCCCGGAGTTTGTGGGTCGTTTGCCCGTAGTGGCGACACTCGATGAACTGGATGAAGAAGCGCTGATTACCATCCTGACTCAGCCGAAGAATGCGCTTGCCAAGCAGTACGCCAAGATGATTGAAATGGAAAACTGTGAACTCGAATTGCGAGATGATGCATTACGCGCTATTGCTAAAAAAGCCATGCAGCGTAAAACCGGGGCGCGCGGTTTGCGTACCATTCTGGAAAATGTGCTTCTGGATACCATGTATGATTTGCCATCACAGGAAGGTGTATCAAAAGTGGTGATTGACGAGGCCGTCATCAATGGTGATTCCAAGCCATACCTTGTGTATGAGGGTGGCGATAAAGCATTGCAATACGACGATAGCGAAAGCAAATCTCTGCCCAGAGAAAAGAGCCAGGGTTAGGTAAAAAAATAGTTAAGGATATTCTGGCTTCCTGGATTGAAATTCGGGGCTGCCGCCCACACTTCTAAAGGACAGTTTTTGTAACCTTGAGGCATATATGGCCAGCTTAAGTGACCAGAGTTCGGTAGAAACACCTTCCGCTAATGAAGTTCCAGTATTACCCCTGCGCGATGTGGTGGTTTATCCCCATATGGTGATCCCGCTTTTTGTCGGACGCGAAAAATCTATACAGGCACTTGATGCCGCCATGCAGAACAATAAGCAGATCCTGCTGGTTGCGCAAAAAAGCGCAGATGTAGACGAGCCTGGTATCAAGGACATACATCAGATCGGCGCACTCGCCACTATCTTGCAGTTGCTCAAATTGCCTGACGGCACTATCAAGGTGCTGGTTGAAGGTGCGCAGCGTGCCCGTGTTGTTGATATTCGAGAAGATAATTTCTTTGTCGCCAGCTACGAGTTACTCGAAGATATTCTGCCCGAGGACGATCGTGAGCTTGAAATACTTTCGCGCTCGATACTGGGTGTGTTCGATCAGTATGTGAAACTCAACAAAAAGATTCCGGCAGAAATTTTAACATCTCTCGCTGGTATCGATGAGCCTTCGCGCCTGTCTGACACCATCGCAGCGCACATGTCGTTAAAGCTTGATGAAAAGCAGAAAGTGCTGGAGATGTTCGACGTACATAAGCGCCTTGAATATCTGATGAGTTTGATTGATGCGGAAATTGATCTGCTACAGATTGAAAAACGTATCCGTGGCCGCGTTAAACAGCAAATGGAAAAAAGTCAGCGCGAGTATTATCTCAACGAGCAGATGAAAGCTATTCAAAAAGAGCTCGGTGATATGGAAGATGCGCCGAACGAAGTTGAAGAACTTGCGCGTCGTATCGAAGAAGCGGGTATGAGTAAGGAGGCAAAAAAGAAAGCCACCAGCGAACTTAATAAACTCAAGATGATGTCACCGATGTCAGCCGAAGCGACCGTGGTCAGAAACTACATCGACTGGCTGGCCGACTGCCCGTGGAAGAAAAAGAGCAAAATTCGTAATGACCTCGCAGCGGCTGAAAAAGTGCTGAATGATGATCACTATGGACTGGAAAAAGTCAAAGAACGCATACTCGAATATCTTGCTGTACAGCAACGCGTTAAAAAACTCAAAGGCCCTATTCTGTGTCTGGTCGGACCACCGGGTGTGGGTAAAACCTCATTAGGTCAGTCTATTGCGCGTGCAACCAATCGCAAATACACGCGTATGGCGCTGGGCGGTGTGCGTGATGAATCTGAAATTCGTGGTCACCGTCGCACCTATATTGGTTCGTTGCCGGGCAAGGTGATTCAGAATTTATCGAAAGTAGGGACCCGTAATCCGCTGTTCCTGCTGGACGAGATCGACAAGATGGCCGCTGATTTTCGTGGTGATCCTGCATCGGCTTTGCTGGAAGTGCTTGACCCAGAACAGAACCATACTTTTTCCGATCATTATCTCGAAGTGGATTTTGACTTGTCTGACGTCATGTTTGTCGCCACTGCAAATTCAATGAATATACCAGCTCCATTACTTGATCGTATGGAAGTGATTCGTCTGCCGGGTTATACCGAAGATGAAAAAGTCCAGATCGCGAAAAACTATTTGTTGCCGAAGCAAATAGAGAATAACGGGCTTAAACCTGAAGAGCTTGTGTTGAACGATAGTGCTTTGCGCGACATGGTACGTTTGTATACGCGCGAATCGGGTGTACGTGGACTTGAGCGTGAAATCGCCAAAGTTTGTCGTAAGGTAGTTAAGCAGATGGTATTACGTCCCAAGGGTGAAAGTGTGCACGTGACTGCACGCAATCTGGAAAAATATCTCGGCGTCAAACGTTTCCGTTACGGTGTTGCAGAAGAGAAAGACCAGGTGGGTCAGGTCAATGGCCTGGCCTGGACCGAAGTGGGTGGTGAGTTGTTGACCATCGAAGCAGCAGTCGTGCCAGGTAAAGGCAAGCTGGCGCATACCGGTCAACTGGGCGATGTTATGCAGGAATCCATTCAGGCAGCTATGACAGTGATTCGTAGCCGTTCGGCTTCGCTTGGACTGGCTCCAGATTTTCAGGAAAACAAGGATATTCATATCCATGTACCTGAAGGTGCGACGCCTAAGGACGGGCCAAGCGCAGGTATTGGCATGTGTACTGCACTGGCTTCCGTGCTAACCGGGATTCCTGTGAAAGCCAGCGTTGCCATGACCGGTGAGATCACGCTGCGCGGTGAAGTTTTACCCATCGGTGGCTTAAAGGAAAAATTGCTGGCGGCACATCGTGCTGGTATTACTACGGTGATTATTCCAAAGGAAAACAAGAAGGATCTGGCTGAAATTCCTAAGAATGTTCTTGCCAAGCTGGATATTCGACCTTTGCAATGGATTGATCAGGTATTTGATGTGGCATTGCAAAAACCACCGACTCCACTTGAAGTTACACCCGCAAGTGACAGAAAGACAAGTGGACGTGGCAAAGGAAAAAAGTCTGATGACGCAATCAGGCCGCATTAAATAATTGATTGCAAAGTGACAAAACGCTGTTTTTTTACCGGTTATAAGGTATTTACGTTGACACGTGATACATGAGGCTGGTATAAAAACAGCGTTTTTCAATACTTGCTAAGCAGAATACGTTATTTTATTTTTGCTACTGACAAAAAGATGCAAGACTAAAAAACCCCAAAGAATAATTAATCCACCTCAATACGGGAAAATACAATGAATAAAACTGAACTGGTAGATGCTGTTGCAGAAGCAGCAGGATTGACGAAAGCTGATGCCGCACGTGCACTTGACGGCGTGATTTCTGCAGTATCTGGCGCACTTAAGAGTGGCGACCAGGTTAGTATTGTTGGCTTTGGTTCGTTCATGGTTCGCAAACGTTCGGCACGTACTGGCCGCAACCCACAGACTGGCGCTGAGATCCAGATTTCGGCCGCTAATGTTCCTGCATTCAAGCCTGGCAAAGCGCTGAAGGATGCCGTAAACTAGCGCGCTTCTTCAGACAGGGTGCTTAGCTCAGCTGGTAGAGCGTCGCCCTTACAAGGCGAATGTCGGGGGTTCGATCCCCTCAGCACCCACCAATTACGGACCGGTAGTTCAGCTGGTTAGAATGCCGGCCTGTCACGCCGGAGGTCGCGGGTTCGAGTCCCGTCCGGTCCGCCATTATTGATATCCATTTCTGTGTTGAATCCCGCTTCCGAGCTGAAAAGCTGTGATTGTGTTCGGCTATGCGGGTTTAATCAGATATAATCCGTCCCGCTGTGTATTCATAATACATTTTCAGGTTGAAGAGTCAGATTCATGCTACAGGCGATAAGTGATCGAACAAAAGGCTGGTTAGGTGGTGCGGTAATTGCACTAATCACCTTACCCTTTGCGCTCTGGGGAATATCCTCCTATTTTAGTGGCGGTAAAATTCAGGATGCTGCTACTGTGGATGGCAACAAAATTCCAGTGCAGCAACTGGAAAACAGTGTTGCCAGAGAAAAACAGCAATTGCGCCAGCGTTTTGGTAATAAGCTCCCGTTTTCAGACATGATGATCAAGAAGGAAGTGCTTGATCAGTTAGTCAACCAGAAAGTACTTGAGATATACACTCAGAAGAATGGCTATCGGGTTTCAGATTTCCAGTTGTTCGCCAATATAAAATCCATTTTTAGTCAGGATGGAAAATTTGATCGTGCTGTCTTTGAAAACGCAGTGCGCTCACAAGGTCAGACCATTCCTCAATTTGAAAACGAATTACGCAATCAGATTCGCGTCAGCCAGTTTAATAATGGTATTCGCTCTACAGTGATAGTGACTGATGCTGAAGCCGAACGCCTTGCCAAACTTGAAGCGCAGCAACGTGAAATCAGCTTACTTAGATTCAATGTGGCAAATCAATTACCTGAAGTCAAGCTCACTGATGCTGATGTGCAGAAAGTATATGAGTCACAACCTCAACGCTTTATGACACCGGAGCAGGTGTCGGTTGATTATATTGAACTGACCGATGCGAATTTTGAAAAAGACGTAAAAGTCGACGAACAAAAAGTGCAGCAGGCTTACAACAGTTATGTTGCACAGGTTGAGCAGAAGGAGGAACGCAAAGCCAGCCATATTCTGATTAAGCCAGAACCCAATCGTGCAGCAGCGATGAAAAAAATCGAGAAAATTAAAAAGCTGCTCGCTGAAGGTAAATCATTCGCCAGTCTGGCAAAAGAGTATTCGGACGACAAAGGCTCTGCTGCGCATGGTGGTTCGCTGGACTGGGTTGACCGTGGGCAAATGGTGAAACCTTTCGAAGATGCCTTGTTCAAGTTGAAAAAGCCGGGTGATGTCAGTGGTGTGGTAGAGACGCAGTTTGGTCTGCACCTGATCAAGCTTGATGATATACGCAAGCAGAAACCGCTACCGCTGGCCAGGAAACGCGATTCGATTATTGCTCAATTGAAGCATGA
>CAYRNH010000086.1:0-9064 GCA_964425515.1 uncultured Thiotrichaceae bacterium
GCGGATCGGGCAGAACATCGTTCGCGGGTTTGCAGTACATCACCAGCGGATCGCCAATGATATTCAGTTCTTCATCGGTGCGTAGGCCGGCAAATTGCAGGATGCGGTCCTGGCGGTTATCGAGGCCGGTGGTTTCGTAATCATACCAGTAGATACTGTTGCTCATGGGCGTCCCTGTGTTCAGCGCGTGGTGAGTGGCCGGCTATTTCAACAAATCGCGGCGTGCTTGTCGAATAGTGCTAGGTTGCTGGAGCAGGTAAAGCCACACATAACAAGGTTGAATGTGCGTGTATCTCGCGCTGCCATCGTTGTATCATGCGCGGATTCATTACAGGGTTAGAGCCATGCAAGTAGCAGATATCAAAAAATTAATCGAAACCAGTATCGAAGGTGCCGAAGCCACGGTGACAGAAGACGGTGGTAAATACACCGCTGTTGTGGTGTCGTCAGCGTTTGAAGGTAAAACTATGATCGCCGAGCAGAAAATGGTGTACGCCGCGGTCAATGAACATATCCAGAGCGGCGCCATCCATGCGCTTACCATCAGGGCTTATACGCCGGAAGAATACAGCAAGCTTGGTGCCTGAGATTTAGCGTCCAGTGTTAACGATTCAGGCTTAACGCTTCAGACTTAACGCCTTCAGATATTCACTGGCGCTGACAATCGGGTGAATCTTCTGCAGCATCGCCGGGTACACCTTGGGACCGCCAGCGATAATGTCGCCGGTGGTCAGATAATTTTCTCCGCCGCTTAAATCCGAAACAATGCCGCCGGCTTCGCGTACCAGCAGGGCGCCAGCCGCAATATCCCAGGGCTTGAGATTAAATTCCCAGAAACCATCGGTACGACCGGCTGCGCACCAGGCCAGGTCGAGTGCGGCCGAACCCGGGCGACGGATGCCTGCGGTCGATTGCATCAGCGCTTTTAGTGTTTCCAGGTAGGTATCGAGATAGCTGTGATCATAATAAGGAAAACCGGTGCCGAGCAGGGCGCCGTCCAGGCCTTTGCGATTGCTGGTGCGGATACGCTTTTCATTGAGCTGGGCGCCTTCACCGCGCGCGGCGGTGAACAGTTCCTGCGTCACCGGGTCGTAGACCACGCCGACTTCGAGACGATTTTTGTGGCGCAGCGCAATCGATACCGAAAACTGCGGAAAGCCATGAAGGAAGTTGGTGGTGCCATCGAGCGGGTCGATGATCCACTGAGATTCAGAGGTATCGTTCTGCAGGCCGCTTTCTTCGGCAAGAATGCCATGATCCGGGTAGGCCTGACGCAGAACTTCGATGATCGCCTGCTCGGCGCGATGGTCGATTTCGGTGACAAAATCGTTGGTGCCTTTGCTCGAAATCGTCAGCCGGTCAATGCGATCCATGCTGCGCGTGATAATATTTCCCGCGGCGCGCGCGGCGCGCACAGCGATAGTAACTTGTGGATTCATGGCAAATTTCTAAAGAACGTTATGGGGCGGGCCCGATGGGCATGAATCATACCAGAATGTTGTGTCGGACACACCAGGCAACAGTTTGAATACAGGCGGGTAAACAGATCAATGGCAATACTCACAGCAGCGCAGCAGGCAACACTGGACCGGATGCGCATCGTCATGGTGAATACTTCACATCCAGGCAATATCGGTGCTGCGGCGCGCGCGATGAAGAATATGGGTCTGCGTCGGCTGGTGCTGGTCGATCCCGAGACCGCGCTCGGTGATGAGGCCTACCGTCGTTCTGCTGGCGCGGAAGATGTGCTGGCCGAGGCGGTGGTGGTCAAAACTCTGGCTGAAGGTCTGACCGGCTGCGCCTGGGTCGCGGGCACCAGCGCGCGTTTACGCTCGGTGCAGTGGCCGGTGCATTTACCGCGCGAGTGCGCGCAGATCGCGAGTGAAAATACTATGCAAGGCGATGTGGCGATTGTGTTCGGTCGCGAACGGGTGGGCCTTACCAATGAAGAACTGGAGCTGTGCAATGCGCTGGTGCATATTCCTACCGATCCGGATTACAGCTCGCTGAATGTCGCGGCGGCGGTGCAGGTTTTGTGTTACGAACTCAGGCTGGCGCAGCTGGATAATGCGATGCCACAGGGTAGTAATGGCAAAAAACACCGCGATGATGTACCTGCGAGTTCTGAATTGATGCAGGGCATGTACCAGCATCTTTTTCAGATGCTCGAAGACGTGAAATTTTTTGGTACTAATAATCCCGAGATTGTCATGCGCCGACTCAAAGGCCTGTTCAATCGTGCGCACACCACCGTGCACGAAGTCGCGATACTGCGCGGCATTTTTTCGGCAGCGCAGGGGAAAAAAGCAAAGCGCAGCTAATCGTTACGCGCGAGATTTAAATATCTGCCAGGCAAGATTGAACCAGGCAGCGAGAAAGCAGAGACCGCCGATGGGTGTGATTGCGCCCAGCCAGAGTATGCCTGTGGTACTGAGCAGATACAGGCTGCCGCTAAAAATAACGATACCCGCGAGCATCAGCCAGCCACAACGTCGAATGCCTGTGTTATCGTTATTCGCTTGCAGTAGACCGATGAGTATCAGACCGAGCGAATGATACATCTGGTATTCTACCGCGGTATGATATATCGCCAGCATTTCCGCAGAGAGCAGATGTTTTAAGCCGTGCGCACCAAAGGCGCCCGCGGTAACCGCGATAAACATGCTGGCTGCGCCAAAGCCGACAAAACGATTGTGCGATTTCTGGTTTGACATTGTACTCGTGATGTTTTTTGATATGACGAATTGTAATTGAATGTGTGGAGCGATGATATGCCTTCTTTTGATGTGGTTTCAGAAATTGATAAACACGAACTGACTAACGCGGTCGACCAGATGAACCGTGAAATCTCCACCCGCTTTGATTTCAAAGGCAGCGACTCAAAAGCAGAGTTGAAAGACACCACGCTGACGCTGGAAGCCACCAGCGATTTTCAGATCAAGCAGATTCACGACATCATGTACAAAAAAATGATCGGTCGAGGCATCGATACCCGTAGCCTGAAGCTGGATAAGATCCAGCCCAAAGGCATGCGTGTTGCCCAGGTGATCACCGTGCGCGAAGGCATCGGTAAAGAAGAGGCAAAAAAAGTTGTCGCCATGATCAAGGATTCAAAAATAAAAGTGCAGGCCGCAATTCAGGGTGAACAGGTGAGGGTAACGGGTAAAAAACGCGATGACCTGCAGCAGGTGATGAGCATGCTCAAGGCTTCGGAGTTTGAACTGCCGCTGCAGTTTACTAATTTCAGAGACTAAGCTTAAAGGCGAAACCACAGAGGCACAGAGAACACAGAGGAAAAACAAAATCTTTGGTTAAAAGACTTTTGCATCGGTATTAATAATTCAATCTAATAACGCTGCAATAAAAAGCAGCGCATTAAGCATAGTTTTTACAAGAAAATGTTTTCTCCGTGTTCTCTGTGCCTCTGTGGTTCAGTTTTTCGTTTTATTTTTTTTACCCCACTACATAAACATCATAACGCGTCTTTTTGCTGGTGATCGCCATTGTCGGTTTTCTTCCTGTCAAAGGCTCGGCGTGGATCGGGCGTTTGACTACCACTCTGTGTTTCGCATAGTTCAGCGCTACTTCCAGGAGTTCGTTTGCGTCATCATTAGTCCCTATTAACTTATGCAGGATTTGCATGTCTTTTTTTACCAGCGCGGATTTTTTGCGTTCGGGATACATGGGGTCGAAATAAATCACATCGGGCTTTGAATCCGGGTCCATGTGTTCCAGGTACAGGCGCGTATTGGCGTAGACCAGGTTGGTGAAATTATTAATTGCTTTGTCCTGGTCTGCGACCCGCAGAGCGCGTTCGATCCCGTCCTTGAGCATGCAAAAGAGTACGGGGGATTGTTCGACCAGGGTCAGCTGACAACCCAGGGTTGCCAGTACATAGGCATCACGCGCCAGACCGGCACTGGCGTCGATCACGGTTGGACGGTCGAATTTCTTCAGGCCAATGGCTTTGGCGATGGCCTGGCCTTTGCCGCCGCCGAACTGTTCACGGTGTGCCAGAGCACCACTGACAAAATCCACATGGATGCTGGTCGCAAGCTCGGTGTCGTGCAGTTCTACATGGGCAGGTTGAAAGCTGAGCTGTAATGCGTAGTCCTGGTTTATTTCATCGTAAAGAGGTAACCCATGTTCGCTAGCAAAGCTATTGGCAAATTCGAGTTTGCTTGCATCGTTACAAACAACACATAGATTGACTTTGTCCATATAAGAATATCCTGTGGCAATGGCCAGTGGTAATAGAGGCGGGCTGCTGTATCATACCGCAGCATGACAGATTACATCGACATCGGCGTAAATTTAACCGGTACTGCGTTTGCGCATGACCTGCCTGAGGTGATTGCCCGTGCCGCAGCCGTCGGCGTGCATCGCATGATTGTCACCGGCACGGACGTGGAACACAGTCAGCGCGCGAGTACATTATGCCAGCAGTATCCGGGCGTTTTGTATTCTACCGCTGGCATGCATCCACACCATGCCAATGATTTCAATCGGGAAGCAGCCGTCCTGTTTCAAAATCTGGCGCAACAGCCCCATGTTGTCGCCATTGGTGAATGCGGGCTTGACTATAACCGTAATTACTCAACACCGGCAGCACAGCGTAAGGCGTTTGAAGCACAGCTGGCGATCGCCTGCGAGCTTGGGTTGCCGGTGTTCCTGCATCAGCGCGATGCGCATGACGATTTTGTTACCATTCTGGAAGATTATCACCATGATTTAACCAATGTTGTGGTGCACTGTTTTACCGAAGGTGAAGCCGTTGCGCAGGAATATGTCGAGAGAGGTTTTTATCTTGGTATCACTGGCTGGATTTGTGACGAGCGTCGAGGCAGGTCTTTGCAGCAGGCGGTGAAGTCTATTCCGCTGGATAGGATCATGCTGGAAACTGACGCGCCTTATTTGCTGCCACGCGATCTATCTGAACTGCCGAGCGATAAACGACGCAATGAGCCATATTTACTGCCGCATATTGCTGATGCGACTGCGCGCTATATGGAGCTGGACAGACAGGAACTCATGCGTGCTGCATTAGATAATACGAAAGCTTTTTTTCGATTGCCATGACCAAGGCACTAGACTGCGCTTGCACTCTGTTTATAAACTGATTACTCTGATACAGAGGTTTTATCTGTAGTGAGCCTACAATAACCGCCACAGGATCTGTTGCTTGAAATCTTCCCTGCGTGCATTTTTGCAGTCTATGATGGCCAGTGCGAGCGATCTTCTGCCCATTGTGCTGGTGATTGCGTTTTTTCAGATCGTGGTTTTACGGCAACCGCTTGAACATATTGGTACGCTGCTCACGGGTATTTTTTTTGTTGTTGTAGGTCTTACGTTTTTTATCTATGGTCTCAATATGGGGCTGTTTCCTATCGGTGAATCCATGGCGCATGCCTTTGCGCGAAAAGGTAGCGTGTTCTGGTTACTGGTTTTTTCCTTTGCGCTTGGTTTCGGCACCACGGTCGCAGAGCCTGCGCTGGTCGCCATTGCAGATGAAGCCGCGCGGGTGGCTGCAGGTGGTGGGGTTATAGGATCCAGCAAACAGGCACTTGATGCGTATGCTGACGGGTTACGTTATACAGTCGCGCTGTCGGTTGGCGTGGCGCTCGCTATCGGCGTTCTACGCATTCTGTTGAACTGGCGTCTTCATTTTATGATTATGGCTGGGTATATCCTGGTCATTATTCTGACCACATTTGCACCGGCCGACATCATTGGTATTGCATATGACTCCGGTGGTGTCACGACATCGACGATCACCGTTCCATTAGTGGCTGCGCTCGGGATCGGGCTGGCATCATCTATCAGCGGGCGTCATCCCATGCTTGATGGTTTTGGTCTGATTGCGTTTGCTTCATTGATGCCCATTATCTTCGTGCTGGCATATGGCATTATGATATGAGTCTTTTTATTGGCAACCTGTTTCATCTGTTTTATTCAACATTCCTCGATGTGTTGCCGATTGTGATCATTATATTCGGGTTTCAGTTTCTGGTTATACGTCAGCCGGTTTATAACCTTCGCAAGGTTCTGATCGGAATGTTTTATGTGCTGGTGGGGATTACTTTTTTCCTGCTTGGGCTCGAGCAGGCGCTGTTTCCGCTCGGTCGTACCATGGCTGAGCAATTGACCAATCCTGAATTTCTGGCCTCGGTACGCTTGAGTACCGGTGCTTTACAATGGTCGGATTATTACTGGGTGTATATTTTTGCTTTTGCCATCGGCGCCAGTACCACCATTGCCGAGCCTGCCCTGATAGCAGTGGCAATCAAGGCGCACGATGTTTCGGGTGGCGTGATCGGTGTCTGGGGCTTGCGTATTGCGGTTGCGCTCGGTGTGGCGGTAGGAATTGCGCTGGGCGCGTATCGAATTGTGGTTGGTGCGCCACTGCAATATTTTATTATTGCAGGGTATATTGTGGTGGTGATACAGACGTTTTTTGCGCCGAAGTTAATCGTGCCACTGGCTTACGATTCAGGAGGGGTGACGACTTCAACAGTCACCGTGCCGCTGGTAGCGGCGCTCGGGCTGGGACTGGCAGAAACAGTTCCCGGAAGAAGCGCACTGCTCGACGGTTTTGGCCTGATTGCTTTTGCCAGTCTTTTTCCGATTATTTCGGTGCTGGCTTATGCCCAGGCCTCTGAGTTTATTGCTGTACGCCAGGCTAAAGCAGAGCTGGCCTCAAAAGATATAGAAGATGAGTGAGGTTGTTATGTATTTTGATTTATCAAAAATGGTCTGTTATCGACAGGCTGGAGGGTATCGGCATGCACTTTAAATTAATTCTGGCTTTTGTAGAGGATACAAAAACAGACAAGGTAATGATGGCGGCACGTGAAGCCGGGGCCACGGGTGCGACTGTCATCAATCATGCGCGCGGTGAAGGCCTGCTGCAGAAAAAAACATTTTTCGGTCTGTCGCTGGAAACGCAACGAGACGTTTTGCTGTTTCTGGTAGAAGAGCACTTGAGTCGACACATACTTGAAAAAATATGTGTAATCGGTGAATTTGATACCTCGCCGGGGACCGGAATCGCAATACAGATTGATGTCGAAGATGCTGTGGGCGTGAGTGCTCAGATTGAAAAATTGACTGATGTGGTGGAGGAAAAGTTATGAACCCAGATCGTGTAATCATACGGGTACGTGATGTAATGAAAAAAGATTTCGATATGGTGGATGGTCGGATGACTGTGATGGAAGCACTGCGCACCATGAGCCATGTTGAAACCAAAACGCTGATCGTGAACAAACGCGATGAGAATGATGAATACGGTATGGTGTTGATATCTGATATCGCTACCCGTGTGCTGGCGAAAGATCGGTCGCCGAACCGGGTGAATGTATATGAAATCATGTCCAAGCCGCTATTACCGGTTGATCCCGATATGGATATTCGATATTGCGCACGTTATTTCGAACGTTTCAATCTGTCACGTGCGCCTGTAGTTGAACATCGCAAGGTGATTGGTATTGTCAGTCACACCGACATGGTGCTGCACGGCCTGCTTAAATACGAAGAGCTGGGTGTTTAGAGATGAAGACTGGCAGCGAAACCGCAGAGGCGCAGAGGGCGCAGAGAAAAACAAATAATTTTGTTAAAAACGAAAAGCTAGAAGCTGAACCACAGAGACACGGAGAACACGGAGAAAAAGCCAATTCTTTGTTTTAAAATAACATGCTTTCTCTGTGCCCTCTGCGGTTTCGCTTTTAAGTCACTAATCTTCTAATCACGGCTTTCAGCGGATTGCAGAGTGTTTTGCATTAACATCGCCACGGTCATCGGGCCGACGCCACCGGGCACGGGTGTGATCCAGCCGGCGTTTTCGACAGCGGTCTCGTATACGACATCGCCCACCAGCTTGCCATTCTCCAGGCGATTCATGCCGATGTCGATCACGATAGCGCCGGGTTTGATCCACTCTCCCTTAACCAGTCCGGGTTTGCCTACACCTACTACCACGATGTCAGCCTTGCGGATGTGTGCTTCGAGATCACGGGTGAAACGGTGAGTGGTGGTGACAGTGCAACCTGCCAGCAGCAGTTCCAGCCCCATGGGACGACCGACATGATTGGAAGCGCCGACAACGACTGCTTCCTTGCCATGGAAGTCATCATCATTCGGGTAGACGGTCTCGAGTAGTTTCATCACTCCGAAGGGAGTGCAGGAGCGGAATACCGGCATGCGTACCGCCAGCCGGCCGATATTATAGGGATGAAAGCCGTCGACATCCTTATCCTGGTGGATGCATTCGATGATTCGCTCGGCGTCGATGTGTTTTGGTAAAGGGAGTTGCACCAGGATGCCATCAATTTCTGCATCTTCATTCAGATCATTGATTAGTTGCAACAGATCGGCTTCTGATGTATCGGCGGGAAGATCATGGGATACAGACTTGAATCCCAGTTCACCACAGGCTCTGCGTTTGCTGCCTACATAGACCTGTGATGCAGGATCTGCTCCAACCAGAATCACCGCCAGTCCGGGGCAACGTAGTCCATCGCTGATCCGTTGTTCTACCCGCGAGCGAATATTCTCGCGGATTTGCGCGGCGAGAGATTTACCGTCAATAATCTGTGCAGGCATGGGCGACTCGCTGGCTGTGACAGGGACTGGTCATGAGGCTGGCGATTCTCGCATGGCAGAGCAGATGGGGACAAGGTAGGATGGTCGATTCAGGCGTAAATTGAGACAATAAACAGCCGCCTGTCTTGACCGCTCTGTGGTCAAAGCGTAACATCCCCGCCTCGCGTAAGCAGGGTGCTTACGGAGTGTTATAGAGCGTCTGCTTTGAATCATCAGGTGCTGTTTAAAATTGTAAAGAATTACGGGGTATAGCGCCGGCTTCTGATAATAGATCGGTAGCGCGCCTGCTTTGGGCAGTAGATCTGCCTGAAGAGTTAAAGAATTGCGGGGTATAGCGCCGGCTTTTGTAATAGATCGGTAGCGCGCCTGCTTTGGGCAGTAGATCTGCTTCAAGATTTTAAAGAATTACGGGGTATAGCGCAGTCTGGTAGCGCGCCTGCTTTGGGAGCAGGATGTCGGGAGT
>CAYRNH010000087.1:0-9050 GCA_964425515.1 uncultured Thiotrichaceae bacterium
ACGCCGATCTGTTACGACTCGCCGACGACATCTTTATCAAAGAACTCTACGCGCATGACCTCTACAATAAAGTGAGCCAGGCTTTTGCTGTATTTTTACCGGTACGTTCGGTCGGTGTGATGGGTGACGGTCGTCGTTATGATTATGTGGTTGCATTACGCGCTGTTGAAACTATCGACTTCATGACTGCACGCTGGGCGCATCTTCCTTATGATTTTCTCGATCATGTCTCACGCCGCATCATCAATGAGATCGACGGTATCTCACGCGTGACTTATGATATTTCTGGTAAACCACCTGCTACGATCGAGTGGGAATAAGCGGGTAGTTAATAATACGGCCACATCTTTCAATATTTATTGATTTACGCTCTGCATTCATGGCTGGTAATAACGAATGCTGGATGGAAGTCGCTCTATAAGGTGTCATGATTTCGATGCGGTTTGCGAGTTTTTTTGGCGTCACTATTCAGATAAAAATACACTTCGATAATTTTAAAATTTCTATTTTTCCTTTTCAGTTTGCCAGCATAACGAGACAAGATGTTTTTTGTGCTGCGTGCATATGATATTTTTTCGCTGATTTTCTCTTCTATTCTTTAGTCACTTTCTGTCATCTGAGCAGGCGCATGCGCTGAGATAAGTGGTTGATAGCTTATCGAAAAATATGAAATTCCCTTCTTCGGTATGTGGTTAATTTTCTTCGCGTCAACTGAATGTTGCGCCAGGCCTATGTATTAAATGGTGAGCAGGGAATGCGAATAAATCATAAATCAGCGTCTATGCAATGCCAAAGCAAAATCGATTAGTAATGATGTCGATGTGTTTCTAGACTTTCACCAACTCGAGAAGTTATTTCTGATTCGCTAATTAATTCTCTTAGAAGGAGTTGACCATGGCCTCAAAATCTTATGACGCAGGCGTCAAAGAATATCGTGATATGTACTGGACACCGGACTATGTTCCGTTGGACACCGACTTACTTGCATGCTTCAAGTGTACAGGGCAATCTGGCGTGCCGCGCGAAGAAGTCGCTGCTGCCGTTGCTGCTGAATCATCCACGGGTACCTGGAGTACCGTGTGGTCAGAATTGCTGACCGACCTCGAATACTACAAGGGTCGAGCCTACCGCATCGAAGATGTGCCGGGCGACAGCGAATCATTTTACGCTTTTGTTGCGTACCCGATCGATCTTTTTGAAGAAGGCTCGGTGGTAAACGTACTGACCTCGCTGGTGGGTAACGTATTCGGCTTTAAAGCGCTGCGTCATCTGCGTCTGGAAGATATTCGCTTCCCGATCGCTTATATCAAAACCTGTGGTGGACCACCAGCTGGTATCCAGGTTGAGCGTGATCGCCTGAACAAGTATGGCCGTCCGATGCTGGGTGCAACCATCAAACCTAAGCTGGGTCTGTCCGCTAAAAACTATGGTCGTGCAGTTTACGAATGTTTGCGCGGCGGTCTGGATTTGACCAAGGACGACGAAAACGTTAACTCGCAGCCTTTCATGCGCTGGCGCGATCGTTTTGAATTTGTTGCCGAAGCGATTGACAAGGCGCAACGTGAAACCGGCGAACGTAAAGGCCATTACCTGAACGTTACTTCTGCGACCCCTGAAGATATGTACGAGCGTGCCGAGTTCGCCAAAGAAGTTGGCTGCCCGATCATCATGCATGACTTCCTCACTGGCGGTTTCACAGCGAACACGGGTCTCGCTAACTGGTGTCGCAAGAACGGCATGTTGCTTCACATTCACCGTGCAATGCACGCGGTAATCGACCGTCATCCGAAACATGGTATTCATTTCCGTGTACTCGCCAAGTGTCTGCGTCTGTCAGGTGGTGACCACCTGCACACAGGTACTGTGGTCGGTAAGCTGGAAGGTGACCGTGCATCAACTCTGGGTTTTGTTGATCAGTTGCGCGAATCGTTTGTTCCTGAAGATCGTTCACGCGGTGTGTTCTTCGATCAGGACTGGGGTTCAATGCCAGGTGTATTTGCAGTTGCTTCCGGTGGTATCCACGTATGGCACATGCCTGCACTGGTCACCATTTTCGGTGATGACTCTGTACTGCAGTTTGGTGGTGGTACTCAGGGTCACCCATGGGGTAATGCTGCGGGCGCTGCTGCTAACCGTGTTGCGCTTGAAGCCAGCGTTAAGGCACGTAACCAGGGTCGCGAGATCGAGAAAGAAGCGCGCGACATCCTCTCTGAAGCAGCGCGACACAGTCCCGAACTGGCGATTGCGATGGAAACCTGGAAAGAGATCAAGTTCGAGTTCGACACTGTCGACAAACTGGACGTAGGTTGATCGACGTTGGTTGATCTGATACATCGCAAACATCACTGAACACTAAACACAGATACATTTAGAGGAAAGCGTAATGAGCAATCAACAAGGCGATTACCAAACTTCACAGACTCTGGAAACTTTCGGCTTTCTGCCCAAGCTTAACCAGGATGAAGTCTATGACCAGATCACATACCTGGTTTCGATGGGCTGGACACCCGCTATCGAACATGAGCACCCCAGTGCTGCCAGCGATCATTACTGGACCATGTGGAAGCTGCCCATGTTTGGCGAATCCGATCCAGTGCACGTGATGGATGAGCTTGAAGCCTGCCGTCGCAGTTATCCGGACCATCATATTCGTCTTATCGGTTATGACAATTACAGTCAGAGCCAGGGCGTCTGCTTCGTCGTGCACGAAGGGCGCGCGGTATAAGGCGAACGGTTTAACGGTTATCGATATTGATCTTTTAACGAACAACGGTAAAAGGTGGGATGAATCATGTCACAAGTTGCAACGGCAAACGCAAACAGCAGTAGAGCGTTCGCACTTGAGCGACGCAAGGCTTTGTCGAGTGGTGGCAAGGCAGCGATAAAAAGCGCAGTTAGAACTGGCGCAGCATCGGGTAGTTCAAACCCCGCTGCTTCGACATCTGGTTCTGCAACGACCGTGGCCAGTCGTGCCGCGGGCGGTAGTGCGCGCGCTGCGTCACTCGCACGTCGCAAGGCAATGTCCACTCGTGGCAAAACTGCAGTGGATAGCCGGGATCGTGTTCGCAATGGATCAAACTCGCAACCGAAAAAAGTAAATGCAGACACTGCCGAACGTCCGAACACAGATTGTGGATGCGGATGCGGCGGTGAAGCGAAAGATAAGACCAGTCGTCTCGAGACGGTTGTTCCATCCAGCCGTCATGAGGCGACTGTGTCTTCCAGTAAAGGTTCGCGGCCGAGATCACGTGTGGCTCGTCGTCCGCAAATCGCATCCAGTACTGCAAAGTCAGCTGCTCTGGCACGTCGTAAGGCTTTGTCTTCTCGCGGTAAAGCAGCAATGGATAAAAACGCCTCGATGAGTGAAGCCCAGGTGGTTCGCGCGAGCAACCCGAAAATGACCAGTCGCGAACTGGCGCAGGTGGTACGTGAACAACGCAGCAAACGAGGTGGTGCAGGTCAGAAAAAATCCGCGCCTAGCGGACGCCCAAGTCGTCAGATGCGTAAATCACAGGATAATACTGTGGGCGCTGCACAGGATGCGCCGTGGAAAGTGGGCGCCAGTGAAACCACCAGCGGTCAGACCGTAACGGGCACGATGGTCGGTCGTCATAACAATACGACCGGTGACGAGGCGAGCACCTGCCGCACGGTTACCGGTACCGAATATCTGGGCGCAGATATTTTCAACAAATTCTGCCAGAGCGATGCGAAAGCGACGACCGCGAAAAAGGTCAGCGTTACCACGACATCACATGGCAACGCTGTCAGCGGTAATCGCCTGGGACGCGGCAGTAATGTGACCGGCAATGAACCGGGTACCTGCAAGCGTGTGACCGGTGCTCAATATGTGAGTGCTGAACAGACACAGGGTTACTGCGGTGAATTCGCTGAAAAAACACCGCGCAAAGGTTCCATGGCTGAAACCATGAAAGGTAAAACGGTGACCGGCAATAACGTGGGTCGTTCTGAAATGGTAACGGGCGATGAATACGGTATGCGTAAGAATCTTACCGGTACGCAATACAGCAAAGCACAGGACATTGGCAGTGCGCCATCCAAGGTTGGCACCAGTGCCACGCTGCGCGGTGGCAGTGTTACCGGCACCATGATCGGTCGTCGTGAAGGTATGACCGGTGATGAACCGGGCAGCTGTCGCAATGTTACTGGTGATGATTACGTTGGCAAAGAACAGTACAGCGGTTTTTGTAAAGCGACACCCGAGCCAAAAGATCGCAAGGTTAATGTTTCTAATACGATGGCGGGTCAGTTTG
Source organism: uncultured Thiotrichaceae bacterium (assembly GCA_964425515.1). Classification (GTDB taxonomy): domain Bacteria; phylum Pseudomonadota; class Gammaproteobacteria; order SZUA-229; family SZUA-229; genus JASBSR01. The sequence goes on from CAYRNH010000087.1 coordinate 4,275, forward strand.
TTACTGGCAGCCTGGCTGGACGCTCTGGCCGGGTCACCGGCGATGAACCCGGTACCTGCAAAGCAGTGACAGGTACGCCTTACGCAGGCGGCGAGCAGTACCAGCAATTTTGTGAAGCCGCGCAATCAAGTGAAGCGCAGGCGCGTATGCAACCGGCGACGCGTAAATGGGGCAAAGCGATGACAGGTTTGCAGCCCGGTATCGACGGCAACATGACCGGCGCGAGTAAGGGTGCCTGCGAACCGATTAGTGGTACACCTTATATAGGTGCAGACCAGGCTGCGCAGGCCTGTCCTGCTACCGCAGCAGATCCGGGCAGTGCTGATTTTCCGCAGTCACTGGAACAGACGCCCTGGGGTGATTTCAGTGTTGCACCGCCAGCGCATGCTGCGCACTACGACATGGCTCCGTCCAGCGTGACCGGCGCTACACAGTATGAAAACAGCAATATCACCGGTCCATTTGGTATGGCAACAGGAAAAGTAACCGGTACTGAACAGGCGCGTTTTGATCGTGCAAAACCTGACGCCGCAGTACCGATGACAGCAGAAAATGTGGAAGGTCGGGTCAAGTCACGCGTTACCGGCGAAGGTATGGACGCGGGCGGACGCATCACCGGCGATGACTGGGACCGCGGTGATCATGTCACCGGAACAGAAGGTGTTTCTGCAACCCGGCGCAATCCAACACTGCGTGGCGGCGCAATCAGTGCCATGCAGTTGCGCACCGACATGGTACGTCCAGAAAATGTACCCGCACCGGTGAGCAAGGTTACCGGTGGTAGTGGTAATACTGAGAAAGGCTCTCTGGTGACGTACTCTGGTGGAGCGCGCGGGTAACACCGGGCAACGACCAGACAGGTGAACATGATGCTACGCACAGCACGTCAACATCAAACAAAACACCGGACCGCCGGCATCGCGCCTTTGCGTCGGCCGGGTGCGGTGACGATGACGCCGAAGTCGACTGACTTGCGTAGTGGGTTCCGTCACATAGGTCATCCATTGTGCCGGACAGATGAAAACGAACGTCTGTATCGTTATGAAGACAGTATCAAGCAGGCTTTTGCTGCGATTGTGCCAACGCTGAAAAAGGTTTCAGCGATTCAGCACGAACCTGATTTTGAATTTCGTGCCCAGGAAATTGCACGCGATGGACTTGGTTTCGATTTGCCGCAAAACATACTGGCTGATGCCTGGGTAGAGCAACTGGACATGCGTCGTTTGTTTGCCTGGTGCGTGTTTTACACCTATCGCCGGTTCTGCGATGAGTTTTTCACTGCTGATCCGATGATTGATGCAGACAACGGAAACTTTGATACGTTTTTGCAGGCGTGTGGATTCCATACCATGGATATTTCGCCCTGTGCTGATGGACGTCTCGCGCACCTGGTGCGTTATGTTCTGCGCTTACCGCCGCGTGCAGTACGTCGCAAGTCGTATGCAGGTGCAATGTTTGATGTTGAAGACAGTATTCAGAAATGGATCGAAATTGAATTGATGCGCTCTCGCGAAGGCAAACCGAATACAGCGGATACGCCGACTCGATATCTGAAAGTTGCGGCTTATCATTTTAGCTCGGTTGATCCGGAGCATGAAGGCTGTGCGGCACATGGTTCGGATACGCGCAAAGCGGCGCAGGCGGCAATGGAACGTCTGACCAGTTTTCGCACTGCGATTGAAAACAGTTTTTGTTGCGGTGCTTCGATCGACCTGTTGTTGATTGGTGTAGACACTGATACCGATTCGATACGTGTACACGTGCCGGATGCGAGTGGTGAAATGGATCTGGATCGCTACCTTGATACGCAGGATGTATATGTTGAAACCACCCGGCTGGAAACGTCGGATGCGATTCGCGCGATCAATGAATTGATACTCGCGTCTACGCCGGATGTAGCACCAGGTATGGCGAAATTAATCGCACGCCTGATCGAGAACAATTTGTCGCAGATTGATTACGTACTTAATCATCATGGCGAACGTTATCCAGACATTGGTCATGCCGAGCGTTTCATTGGTGCCGGCGTAGGTTTTGAAGATATACAGTTACGCAACCTGATGTACTTTGCTTATCTCGATACTGTCGAGGAAGGCGCAGCGGATATGGATGTAGGCATTAAGATATTCAAGGGCCTGAACGTTGCGCATGGTTTACCGGTACCGGTAGTGGTTCGTTTTGATTATCACGGGCGTGTTCCCGGTGCGCGTGAACGTGCTCGCCAGCGTTGTGGACGTGTTGCACAGGCGCTGAGCGAACGATACACAGATTTATGTCACCAGGATTTATTGCATGTGCTGCAGGTTGCACGTGATTGCGACAGCAACAGCAGTCCACTGGAAATATTTGCCTGTTCCGTTAATGCGGTCGAGGCGGGAGGTCACTGATGAAAATATGTCAGGTAGAGCGTCCGTTGGTAGCAACCAACCGTATTCCCGGAATGGAACACAAGCATTTGCAGGTTGTACGCGATGGCAGTGTCTCAGCCGTAGCCGTTGATGCAGTCGGATGCAAACCGGGTGACTGGGTGATTTGTGTGGGCAGCTCGGCTGCACGCGAAGCTGCAGGCAGCAAGGAATATCCGAGCGATTTAACGATCGTCGGAATTATTGATCACTGGCCACCGAGCGAGAACGCAACCGGTGTTTCGGAAAAGGGTGCAGCCTGATGGAAATTTTGCAGGTGGAAGCGCCTCTGGTATGCACCCGTCGCGTTGCTGGACTCGAAGCGATCAGCTTGCGTGTGCTGCGATCGGCGAGCGGCAAGCAGCAGGTAGCGGTCGATCCGGTGGGTGCCCGTGAAGGTAACTGGGTGTACACCGTGAGTGGATCGGCAGCGCGCTATGCAACAGGTGATTTTAGAATTCTCACGGATCTCACGATCGGCGGCATTATCGATCACTGGGAACCGCAGGAAGCAAACGTGGTGGCAGGTAACAACCAGCATGAATGAAACTTTAAACAATGTAGTCAACAGGAGACATAAAGATGGCAAGTGAAAACTACGGCATCGCACTGGGTATGATTGAAACGCGCGGGCTGGTGCCCGCCATCGAAGCGGCAGATGCCATGACCAAGGCCGCAGAGGTCCGACTCATTAGTCGTGAGTTTGTAGGTGGTGGTTATGTCACGGTAATGGTCCGTGGCGAAACCGGTGCAGTCAATGCAGCTGTTCGTGCTGGCGCAGACGCCTGTGAGCGTGTGGGTGATGGCCTGGTGGCAGCGCACATCATTGCACGTCCACACAAAGAAGTTGAGCCGGTGCTGAACAACAGTGGTAACAGCACGAAATAATGAACGCGACCGTTGCGGTCGAGTTAACTGATTTTTTATTACATTTGGAGATAAAACAATGGCGAATGAAAGTTACGGTATTGCTCTGGGTATGATCGAAACACGCGGACTGGTGCCTGCAATCGAAGCTGCAGATGCCATGACCAAGGCAGCTGAAGTACGCCTGATCGGTCGTGAGTTCGTTGGTGGCGGTTATGTAACCGTTCTGGTTCGTGGTGAAACCGGTGCAGTGAATGCAGCCGTTCGTGCTGGCGCAGATGCCTGCGAACGTGTTGGTGATGGCCTGGTGGCTGCACACATCATTGCTCGTCCACACCGCGAAGTTGAACCGGTCCTGCCGACCGGCGGTGAAGCTAAGAAAGCAGCAGCCTGAGTATCGGGTTGAGCAGATAGATCATGCTTGCAGCGCGACCCGATCAGAAGGTTCTTGGATTTCTGGGTAGAGCACTCAGTCTCGAGCTTTCTGCTGTCCAGCAATACAGTACCCAGGCGCGAATGGTCGCGTCCTGGGGACTTAGCGAAGCAGCAGACCGTTTTCGTAAAGAGGCTGATGAAGAGTTGCAGCATGTGAACAGGATCATTGAACGGATGCTGGCGGTTGGTGTTGCACCAGCCGGATCCCAGCTGCGGCCGGTGAGTCTTGCGAAAGATCTGTCTGCGCTGTTACGGATTAATCAGAAATTCGAAGCAGATGTGATACAGATGTATCAATCGGCAGCACGTTACTGTGCAGGTCAGGGTGACCACGACAACCGCGTATTTTTTGAAGAGCTGCTCAAGGCAGAACAACAGCATCTCGCTGAACTCGATGCCTGGTTGCATCGATTGCAAGAGGTACCGCAGCAGCGTATGTCAGGCAGCCGATAACCAATGCATGGCCTTAGTGGTAGTGAAGGCCGGAGGTAAATGCTATGACTTTACAACAATGGCAGGAACGTAATCGCCCGTCACGACTGGAAAAGCGTTATGAGTTCGATGACTACGAAACATTACGGGATTTTCTGGATGTTGCAGCGGACCTGTCTGAACAAAAAGGACTGTATCCGGATATAGGTTTCAGTCGAACACACGCCAGCTTCACTATTCACACAGATGAAGGGACAGCCGAATTGAGCGAGCGGCAACGCGAATTCGCACGTTTGCTGGATTCACTGCAGCCGACCGGGAAGGTCTGAGAGGACAGCGGCCATGCCGATCGTAGCCCTGATAGGGAACAAGGGCGGAGCAGGCAAGACCACGCTCTGCATCAATCTCGCCAGTGGCCTGCATCGGCGTTTTTCTACATTATTGCTGGATTCTGATCCACAGCGCTCTTCATTGCAGTGGCGTGATATCGCTGTTCGTGATGACCTGGTCGGTGTGGTCGATGCAGTTGAGGATGTAGCAGCGATGGTTCGGGCGCATCGAAATAGCTATGATTACCTTGTAATCGACTGTCCACCGTCGGTACATTCAGAGCAGACACGGCAGGCTTTAGCCTGCA
>CAYRNH010000088.1:0-2922 GCA_964425515.1 uncultured Thiotrichaceae bacterium
GTACCCTTGAATTCTTCGTAAATCACTTCGTCCATTTTCGAGCCGGTGTCGACCAGCGCAGTCGCAATAATGGTAATACTGCCGCCTTCTTCGATGTTACGCGCCGCACCAAAGAAACGTTTTGGCCGATGCAGCGCATGTGCATCAACACCACCGGTGAGCACCTTGCCTGAAGATGGAATCACGGTATTGTAAGCACGCGCCAGACGCGTGATCGAATCCAGCAAAATCACCACGTCTTTTTTATGTTCGGCAAGGCGCTTGGCTTTTTCGATCACCATTTCAGCCACCTGCACGTGACGCGTTGCGGGCTCATCAAACGTACTCGACACCACTTCGCCACGCACGCTGCGTTGCATTTCGGTCACTTCTTCCGGGCGCTCGTCGATCAGCAACACGATCAGACAACATTCAGGATGATTGGCCGCGATGGACTGAGCAATATTGCTCATCAACATGGTTTTACCCGCTTTTGGCGGCGACACGATCAAACCGCGCTGCCCCTTGCCGATGGGCGCGATCAGATCAATGATGCGCGCGGTAATATCTTCGGTACTGCCGTTACCGCGTTCCATGACCAGGCGTTCATTCGGATGCAGCGGTGTCAGGTTTTCAAACGCGACCTTGTTGCGTGAATTTTCCGGAGTATCGAAATTGATGGTATCGACCTTGAGCAAAGCGAAATAACGTTCGCCTTCTTTCGGGGGTCTGATTTTTCCGGAAATGGTGTCGCCGGTGCGCATATTGAAGCGCCGGATCTGACTGGGTGAGACATAGATGTCATCGGGGCCTGCAAGATAGGAGCTGTCTGCCGCACGAAGAAAACCAAAACCATCCTGGAGTATTTCCAGCACACCATCACCAAAGATGTCTTCGCCTTTTTTGGCGTGCGCTTTGAGAATGGAAAAAATAATGTCCTGTTTTTTGGTTCGTGCCACATTGTCGAGTTTCATTTCGACGGCAATATCAAGAAGCACCTGGACAGGCTTCTGTTTCAATTCGGTCAGATTCATAGGTTGGTTTTCTTGTTGATGTCTAGTTAATTTCTAATGCAGGATGGTTGTTATGTGTTCTTCCCCGGCCAGAAGGACCGGGGTTTCGCGAGAAGGCGACGTGGAGTTATAAAGATGCAAGGGCCGTGGTTGCCCTGCCACTACCTGCGCGGATCTCGCTTATAAATTACTGTCGATAAATGCTGTTAGTTGTGATTTGGATAATGCACCCACCTTGGTCGCTTCGACTTCGCCGTTTTTGAACAGCATCAGCGTCGGGATACCGCGAATACCAAATTTAGGCGGTGTCTGTGGGTTTTCATCGATATTGATTTTGGCAATTTTCAGTTTGCCGACGTAATCACCAACCACATCTTCCAGTATCGGGGCGATCATTTTACAGGGACCACACCATTCAGCCCAGTAATCCACTAACACGGGTACGTCAGACTGTAATACTTCTTGTTCAAAACTGTCGTCTGTCACGTATGAAATCTGGTCGCTCACCTTGTAATTGCCTCCGAAAAATTGAACTGGTATATGCCTGACCGCAGAATTAATCTATTGGGTAATCAGATGGTTTTGGGTGCCGGGTCGGACTGATTTGCAAAATCTGGAAATGATGTTTGCGGATATCTTAGACTATTTTGCAAATTTGTACAGCCCTTTTGTAAAGCCCAGTTTATATTAATAATTCTTTGCCAGTTATCGTTATTTCATGTTTAATGCACGCTCTTAAAAACGATCAAAATCAGCCCTTTAAACCACATTACTCGCGTTTAAAGCGCATGCAGGGTAAGCTACGCGCCATGAGTGAACACCATTTAACTGAAACCCGCTTCTCCGACCTTGCTGTAGACCCCCGAATTTTACGCGGACTGGACGAAACCGGCTTTGAATTCTGCACCCCGATCCAGGCCGAAAGTCTGCCAATTGCACTAAAAGGCAAAGATGTCGCGGGTGAAGCACAGACCGGCACCGGCAAAACTGCCGCCTTTCTGGTCGCCTGTTTCAACCGCCTGCTGGAACAACCGGCGGCTGACACACGCAAACTCAACCAGCCCCGCGCGCTGCTGCTGGCACCGACCCGCGAGCTGGCGATCCAGATCCACAAAGACGCACTCGCTATCGGCAAACATACCGGGCTCACTCTGGGTCTGGCTTACGGTGGTACCGGCTATGAACAACAGCGCAATGACATCACCGCTGGCGTCGATCTGCTGATCGGCACCCCAGGCCGCATCATTGATTATTTCAAACAGCACGTATTCGATCTCAAGCAGTGCCAGGTCGTGGTGCTGGATGAAGCCGACCGCATGTTTGACCTTGGTTTTATCAAGGATATCCGTTATCTATTGAAACACTGCCCTGCGCCCGAACAGCGCCTCAGTCTGCTGTTCTCAGCGACCCTGTCGCACCGCATTTCCGAACTGGCTTACGACCACATGAACGAGCCGGAAGAAGTGCGCATCCAGGCCAACACCAAAACCGCGGACAAGGTTAAACAGACCGTGTACTACCCGGCGAACGATGAAAAAATTCCGTTGCTGCTGGGTCTGATGCAAAAGCTCGAGCCCCAGCGCAGCATTATTTTTATCAACACCAAGCGGGTCGCAGATCGGGTCTACGAATGGCTGGCGGGCAATGATTATAAATCCGCCCTGCTCTCAGGCGATGTGCCCCAGGCCAAACGCCAGACCCTGTTGAAACGTTTTCAGGATGGCGAATTCAATATTCTGGTGGCCACCGATGTTGCCGCACGCGGACTGCACGTACCTGAAGTGACTCATGTATTCAATTTTGATTTACCGCAGTCGGGCGAAGATTATGTACACCGCGTCGGTCGTACCGCACGCGCGGGAGCCAGTGGTGCCGCGATCAGTTTTGCCTGCGAAGATTACGCGCATTACATGATGGACATCGAGGAATA
>CAYRNH010000088.1:3022-8954 GCA_964425515.1 uncultured Thiotrichaceae bacterium
CGATCAGTTTTGCCTGCGAAGATTACGCGCATTACATGATGGACATCGAGGAATACATCGGCCATCGCATCGACAACGAAGCAGTATCGGCAGAACTTTTGATCAAACCCAAACCACCCATCGCACGCATCCGCCGCGCGCCCAGACCGGGTGACAAAGGTGGCCATCGATCAGGTGGCCGATCGGGCGATCGCGGCCACAATCGTAACAGCCGCCGCCCCGCGAACAGATCCAGAAATTCCGCCAGCCGTTGAAGCGTTACAAACCTTAGTCCGCTAATGAACGCAAATGGACGCAAATAAAAACAAAATAATTAGTTGTTAATGTTCTACGCCGCAGGCGCAGAAAAACATTCGCGTTAATTGGCGTTCATTAGCGGACTAACTTTTTTCTGACAGTTTAAAAAACACATCCTTCGCGATCGCGAGTGCGGTTTCGACATTTTCCGACAATACATTGAAATGCCCCATCTTACGCCCGGGGCGCGCATGCTTCTTGCCGTACAGATGTAACTTCACTTCGGGCTGATTCAGAATCGCGCTCCAGTCCGGCTCCCAGAGATCGCCCAGCATGTTCACCATCACCACCGGTGACAACAGACGCGTATACCCCGGCACCAGGCCACAGATCATGCGTACCTGTTGCTCGAACTGCGAAGTAACACAGGCATCCTTGGTGTAATGACCGCTGTTGTGCGGACGTGGCGCCATTTCGTTGAAATACAGCGTCCCGTCCTTGGCGACAAAAAACTCTACCGCGAGCACGCCGATATAATTCAGCGCTTCGGCCAGTTGCAATGCCTGTGCACGCGCCTGTGCCGTAATGCTGTCTGCTGCACGCGCGGGCACGATGCTGATATGGAGCACACCATTGCGGTGCTGATTTTCCGCCACCGGAAAACAGGTCGCACCGTTGTCATTGCGCGCCACGATCGCGGACACTTCCAGTGCCAGATCGATTTTTTTCTCCAGCACACATTCGACCTGCCCCATGTTGTGCCAGGCCTCGTGCAACTCGGCTTCGGTGTTGATCACCACCTGGCCCTTGCCGTCATAACCCAGGGTGGCGCTTTTTAAAATCGCAGGCAGACCGATTTCGACCAGCGCGGCCTGCAGCTGGCTTTCATCATTCAGAGCAGCATTGGGCACCGGCAGAAGGCCGGCATCGAGTGCGTACTGTTTTTCGCGGTTGCGGTTTTGTGCAATCTCCAGCGCCTCGGGCGCAGGAAACACCGCACACTCGGCCGCGAGCTGGCGCAGGCTTTGTGCAGGCACATTTTCAAATTCAGTGGTAACCACATCGCACAGCGCAGCAAGCTTATCGAGTGCATCGCTATCGGTATAGTCAGCCAGAATATGATGATCGGCGAGTTGCCCGGCAGGGCTGTTGGGATCAGGGTCGAGCACCGCGACTCGGTAGCCCATGGTGCGCGCAGCGACACAGAACATGCGGCCGAGCTGTCCACCGCCCAGCACTCCGAGGGTCGCTCCCGGCAAAATCGTGCGCATGAGCTGTGTTATCAGCCCTTTGGAGGCAGGCTCATGGCCAGCACCGTGGCTTCCTGCTCATGACGAAAAGCATTGAGCTTGTCGGCAAGCCCGGCATCGTGCACCGCCAGAATAGAAATCGCGAACAACGCGGCATTGGCCGCGCCCGCTTCACCGATGGCGAAGGTCGCAACCGGTACGCCTTTGGGCATCTGCGCGATAGACAGCAGTGAATCCATGCCCTTGAGATACTGTGAAGGCACCGGCACGCCTAATACAGGCACCGTGGTCTTGGCCGCGAGCATGCCCGGCAGATGCGCTGCACCGCCGGCACCAGCGATGATGCAGGCAAAACCGTTCTCGCGCGCGCTGGCAGCATATTCGTAGAGAAGATCAGGTGTGCGGTGCGCCGAGACCACGCGCGCTTCATACGCAACACCAAAGGCCTCGAGCTGTTTCACCGCGCGTTCCATGATCGGCCAGTCACTCTGACTGCCCATGACCACGCCTATTTTCAATGCTGTCATCTGTCGAAGCCTCCTGTGGAGGGAAACCGGGTATTGTGAACGGCTACCGCTGCCAGCAAATGCTGGGCAGATAAATATGGTGGTTATGGGTGGACTTGAACCTCTGTTGCAGGTCAGTGCGACCTGCGGATCAGGGTGCGAAGCACTCCACTTTTACGACCACCGCTGCTAGCTATTGCTGAGCAGATAAATATGGTGGTTATGGGTGGACTTGAACCACCGACCCCAGCATTATGAATGCTGTGCTCTAACCAACTGAGCTACATAACCATGGATTTGAAGGGCGCAGATTGTGGACGTTTAGCCCAAAATTGTCAATAAAACTCCGCCCGGCTTTGTTCTTTATACATTAAACCTGAAATGCAGCACATCACCGTCCCTGACAATGTACTCCTTGCCTTCGACACGCAGCTTACCGGCTTCTTTCGCGCCCTGCTCGCCCTTGTGTGCGACAAAGTCTTCGTAAGCGATAGTCTCGGCGCGAATAAAGCCTTTTTCAAAATCGGTGTGGATCACTGCGGCGGCTTTCGGTGCGCTAGCACCGACCGCGACCGTCCAGGCGCGCACTTCTTTCACCCCGGCGGTGAAATAGGTCTGCAGACCAAGCAGCTCATAACCTGCGCGAATCACCCGGTTCAGGCCCGGTTCTTCCAGACCGAGTGAATCTAAAAATTCGTTACGCTCGTCATCGTCGAGCTCGATAAGCTCGGCTTCGATCGCCGCGCACACCGGCACCACCACTGCACCTTCAGCAGCCGCATGTTCCTGCACCGCTTCGAGAAAAGGATTGTTCTCGAAACCGTCTTCACTGACATTGGCGATGTACATCACCGGCTTCAGGGTCAGCAAATGAAACTCGTACAGATCGGCGAGCTGTTCCTTGCTCAGCGCCATGGCGCGGATCGGTTTGCCGGTGTCGAGCTGGACTTTTACTTTTTCCAGCAGCTCGAGTTTGCCTTTCGCCGCTTTGTCGCCACTTTTGGCAACGCGCGCCATGCGGTAGATGCCTTTCTCGATACCTTCGAGATCGGCCAGCGCCAGCTCGGTGTCGATCACTTCGATGTCGGACAGCGGATGGATCTTGCCGGCGACATGAATAATGTCATCATTTTCGAAACAGCGCACCACGTGCGCAATCGCATCGGTTTCGCGAATATTGGCGAGAAACTGGTTGCCCAGGCCTTCACCTTTGGACGCACCCGCAACCAGCCCGGCGATATCGACGAACTCCATCGTGGTCGGTACCACGCGTTGCGGCTTTACGATTTCTGCGAGTTTATCCAGACGCGGATCGGGCACCAGCACGATACCGACATTCGGTTCGATGGTGCAAAAAGGATAGTTCTCCGCCTGTATGCCTGCTTTGGTCAGCGCATTGAACAGAGTGGACTTGCCTACATTCGGCAAACCAACGATACCGCACTTGAATCCCACGTTTACCTCGGACTATGTAATTGTTGCACTGCCTGTTCCCAGGCAGAGTCGGCCAGCAATGGCACCACTTGCAGTGCTGCTATGATGGCATCGTCGATCAGCTTGCGTTCATCCAGTGTAGCGCGATGTAACACATAATCCGCCACCTGGTTCTTATTACCAGGATGACCAACACCCAGTCGCAACCGCTGAAACGCATTGCCTAAATGATTTGTGATATCGCGCAAGCCATTATGACCACCGTGGCCGCCACCAGACTTAAGCCTGGCCGCACCGACATCAAGATCAATTTCATCGTGCACCACCAGTAAGTTTTCTGGCTTAAGTTTGTAAAACGACAGCAAGCTCTGCACCGAGGTGCCACTACGATTCATAAAGGTATCCGGTTTTAATAACCAGATATCATGTCCATGAACAGAAATGCGCGCGACTTCGCCGTGAAACTTTTTATCCATGGCAAAGCGTCCCTGGTACGCATCAGCAAGTGCATCCACAAACCAAAACCCGGCGTTATGCCGGGTTTCAGAATATTGGGCACCGGGATTCCCGAGACCTGCAATGGCATGAATATCAATTGTCAGTGCAGCCACGGGTCCTCCGCATACGCCGTTTTATAATCCGCATAGGCCAGATGGATTATTTATCCTTGTCCTTCTCTTCAGCAGCGGCTGCAGCAGCACCCGATGCAGCTTCAGCTGCAGCAGCTTCAGCATCTTCATCCTTGTCGACTTTGCGCTGGTGAATATTGGCAATCGCAGTATCGTGATCACCGCCATGCTTCAGTGTTAGTGATTCCACACCGGCAGGTAACTTGATATCGGAAAGATGGATGATGTCGCCCAGATGCATGCCCGAGAGATCCACTTCGATAAAGCTTGGGATGTCCTTCGGCAAACACTCGACTTCGATTTCCATGACCACGTGACTGACCTGACCGCCTTCGGTTTTGATACCGGGTGACAGCTCTTCGCCAACGAAATGCAGCGGCACATGAACGTGAACCATTTTCTTGGCATCAACGCGCAGGAAGTCCATGTGCATGATGTCGATTTTGTACGGATGATGCTGCAGATCACGCAACAGTACATCTTCTTTCTTGTCGCCAATATTCAGTGACAGCACCTGCGAATAGAAAGCTTCGTTTGGCAGTATGTACTGCACTTCTTTCTGTTCCAGCATAATGCTCTGTGGGTCTTTACCACCGCCATAGATAATCGCCGGGACCTTGTTTGCATGACGCAGGCGGCGGCTCGCACCTTTCCCCTTAACGTCACGCAATTCTGCGTTTAATTCAATACTCATAATAATCTCCAAAAACTCGCTTTGCTCAGGTTGACCTGATGCTTCAGCGAAATTAAAAAACTTCCCCGCGACCAGAGAAGTATCGTATGTGACCAGGTCACAATTTCTGCATCAGCAATATTACTGATACAAAAAACTTTTACCGATAGTCGTCAGACAGAAACAGTGTCCAACCACAATCAATCAATATACATTTCGCTCACGGATTCTTCAAAATGAATCCGGCGTATGGTTTCGGCCAGCATGGTCGAAATCGACACCTGCCGTATGCGTCCACAGGCAACGGCTTCTTTACTCAGCGGTATCGTGTCGGTCACCACCAGCTCATCGAGTACCGAGTCGGTAATGTTTTTAATCGCATCACCCGACAGTACCGGGTGCGTGCAATAGGCCGAAACACTCAGGGCGCCGTGAGACTTGAGCGCACCCGCAGCCTTGCACAAAGTACCTGCGGTATCGACCAGATCATCGACCAGCACACAGTTTTTACCTTCAACCTCACCGATGATATTCATCACCTCGGCAACATTGGCCTTGGGCCGACGTTTGTCGATGATCGCCAGATCGGCGTCACCGAGACGTTTAGCCAGCGCTCTGGCACGAACCACACCGCCAACATCGGGGGATACCACCAGCAGATCTTTATACTGCTTCTGCCAGACATCGGCGAGCAAAATCGGCGATGCGTACACATTATCAATCGGGATATCAAAAAATCCCTGGATCTGATCGGCGTGCAAATCCACTGTCAACAAACGACTAACCTTGACGCTAGCCAGCATGTTTGCCACCACCTTGGCAGTAATGGGCACGCGCGCCGAACGCGGCTTTCTGTCCTGACGCGAATAACCATAATATGGAATCACTGCAGTGATACGTTTTGCTGAAGCGCGACGCATGGCGTCGATCATCACCATCAGCTCCATTAAATTATCATTCGTCGGCGCACAGGTCGGCTGAATCAGGAACACATCGCGACCGCGAACATTTTCCATCACCTCGATGCAGATCTCGCCATCGCTAAAACGCTCAACACTGATCTTGCCCAGCGAAGTATTGAGCCGTCTGGCAATTTTATGCGCCAGATCCGGGTTCGCGTTACCTGCAAAAATTCTTAACTGACTTTCTTCGTTGGTCACGTTAGGTCTCGCGTTGCGTTTACTTGTGTGGCTGGGCCGGGAG
>CAYRNH010000089.1:0-8930 GCA_964425515.1 uncultured Thiotrichaceae bacterium
GCGATGAATATGAATTTCGAGCAGGCCCGCTATAACATGGTGGAACAGCAGATCCGGCCCTGGGATGTGCTCGATCCGCGTGTGCTGGCGGTTCTGAGCCGGATTCCGCGCGAAGATTTTGTGCCCGAAGCCTACAAGGCGCAGGCCTATGTCGATTGCCGCACCCCGCTGGCCGAATTCGAAGGCATCACCTACACCATGATGAACCCCAATGTCGAAGGCCGTTTGTTGCAATACCTCGAGATCGGCGACGACCATAGCGTGCTGGAAATCGGCACCGGCAGCGGTTATCTCACTGCCTGCCTGGCTGGGCTGGGTCGCAATGTGGACAGCGTGGATATCAACGAAGACATGACCGAGATGGCCACCGCCAATCTGAAAGCGCTGGGCGTGGACAATATCAATCTTGCCACCGAAGATGCGGCCGCCGGCTGGAAACTGAAACCGGCGTACGATGCGATCGCCATCACCTGTTCGCTCAGAGAAGTGCCGATGTTTTACAAACAGGCGCTGAAAGAAGGTGGTCGTATGTTTGTCATCACCGGCGAAGAGCCTGCGATGCACGCTCGTCTCATCACCCGAGTTGGCAAGGACGACTGGAGCGATCAGATCCTGTTCGAAACCTGCATTGAGCCGATGGCCAATATCAAGTCCGCCGACACATTTGTATTCTGATTGTTAGAAAGCTGTAACCATGCGTGAATTTGAAGCTGCCGAGCTCAAGCACTATCTTGAGCAGTCTGAAAACTCGCCCGTGCTGCTGGACGTGCGCCAGCCCTGGGAATATGACATCTGCCATCTGGATGACGCGCAACTGATCCCGATGAGCGATATCCCCGCGAGAATGAACGAGTTCGATAAAGAACAGGAAATCGTGGTGATCTGTCATCACGGCATCCGCAGCCGCCACGTGGGGCGTTACCTGGAAGCCTCGGGATTCAAAAACATCATCAACCTGAGCACCGGCATGGCCGGCTGGGCACAGCAGGTCGACCGAACGATGGCGACTTACTAGAACACATCAAAATATTAGAAGCGAAACTGCTAGAAGCAAAACCACTAGAAGCTTGAACCACAGAGACACGGAGGACACAGAGGAAAACCATGCTTCTGGTTTTAAAAAATTAATCATCAAGATTTGGTTTAAAGCTTTTAACCTGACTATCCTCTGTGTTCTCCGTGTCTCTGTGGTTCAGATTTTTATGGTTTCGCCTTTAAGTTGTTTTTTGTGTTTATATCCCACAATTATCGTTCATTATTTTTACTGACACCCGCACGCAAGAGATGAACTAGTGGCTGAACTTGAGATCAGAGCTTTCCTGAAACCGCGCTTCTGGCCGATGTGGCTGATGTTCGGTTTTTTGCGGCTGGTCAGTTTGCTGCCGCTGCCTGTGATTAATTTTATCGGTAAGGCTATCGGCTGGGTCATGTATCGCCTGACCCCTTCGCGTCGTCGTATTGCGCGCATCAATATTGCACAGGCCTATCCGGACTATTCGGATTCGCAAATCAAACAGCTGGTGAAAAAAAGTTTTCAGAGTGTGGGCATTTCCATTTTTGAACTGGCACTGGCATGGTGGGCGCGGCGCGATTATTTGCGCGCGCACTGCACGGTGGAAGGCATGGAACATCTGCAGACCGCACTGGCGAAAAATAAGGGTGTGATTTTGCTCACTGGACATTTCTCTACGCTGGAAATCGGCGGCATTCTGATGGCACTGTACACACCGCTGAACGCCATTTACAAACGCGCGCACAATCCCATGTTCAATGCGTTCATGCATCATTATCGCGACCGTCATCTGAACAAGGCGATTCCGAATAAAGATGTGCGCGCTTTTATCAACGGCCTGCGCGAAGGCAAGGCCACCTGGTATGCACCCGACCAGGACTTTGCCGATCAGTCTATCGTGTTCACACCGTTTCTCGGCGGCATCGCATCGACGCTCACCTCCACCGTGCGTATGGCAGAAAAAACCGGCGCGGCCGTGGTGCCGTTTTATCCGGTCAGACTGGCGAACAATCAGGGTTATAAACTGGTGATCCTGCCTGCGCTGGAAGATTTCCCGGCGGGCGATATCACTCAGGATGCGACGCGTGTCAATCAGGTAATTGAAAACATGGTACGACAGAATCCCGAGCAGTACAGCTGGATACATAAACGCTTTAAGACGCAGCCACAAGGAAAGGCTTCTATCTACTAGCGGCTGTTAAAAAAATTCATGCGACACGATACTTCGTTAAAATCCGGCTCAAAATACTCTTTAAGTAAGGGTACCCTCTCCCTCTGGGAGAGGGACAGGGTGAGGGGGACAAAACATATGAAATCGTTAGCCCGGACACTGCGAAGGCAAGCCATCGATGGAGGACAGCACGCTGAACAGGTCAACAGGATGCCAGACGAACCGCTCGGCTCGAAGCTCCCTCACCCCAGCCCTCTCCCAGAGGGAGAGGGCGTTAGGTTTGTGTCGACCCACAAGTTTTCTTGCCGTATTTTGCATTACTCCAGGCCTTCTGCATTGCGCCCTTACCGGCTGCGCTTCGCGCATTCAAATTCGTTCCAGACGAATTTGTGTCTCGCATTCGCCTGAATGCTTTTACCAACCACTAGATAATGTAATTGTAGATATATGATACTTTACCGCGCAATACTGATTTCATTTTCACCGCTGATCATGGCGCATGCGATATATAAGGGCCTGCGCTTTAAGTCGTCTGTTTATATCCGGCAACGTCTTGGCTACGGGTTTTACGGCCTGCCGCGGGGCTGTCACTGGTTGCACTGTGCTTCGGTGGGCGAAGCCATTACTGCAATGCCATTGATTGATGAATTACACAGACGCAACCCGCACCAGATATTTCTTGTCACCACTAACACGGTCACCGGCGCTTCCGTGATTAAGCGCCAGATGAAGACGCGCGCTTATTTATTTCATGCCTTCATGCCTATCGACTGGTGCGGCGCGGTGACGCGCTTTCTGATGCGCGCGCTGCCCAAACGACTGACGATTGTTGAAACCGAGCTCTGGCCTAACCTGATGGCGATCGTGAAACAACACGGTGTAAAAATCGTCATCGTCAATGGTCGATTATCCGCACGCACCACGATTCGCAATCGCTGGGTGCGCTCGGTCTACGCCAAAACGCTCGCGCGTATCGACAACATCTATGCGCGTAATGAAGAAGACGCCAGCGCCTTTATTCAGCTTGGCGCTGATAGCGAAAAAGTGTCTGTGCTCGGCAATCTTAAATATGCACCGCCTTCACTCAATGTGCCCGAACAAAAAATTACTACGCGCACTTATGTGCTTATTGCATCGACCCACGAAGATGAAGAACTGAAAATTGCAGAACGCTGGTTTGAACTGGATCGCGAGGAATTGCTGGTGATTGCGCCACGCCACCCCGAGCGCAGCGATAGCATTCTGAAACAGCTCGAAACCTTAACACCCAGGATTGCGCGACGCAGTCGTGACGACCAGGTGAATGCAGCGACCGAAATCTATCTGCTGGACACGGTGGGCGAACTCATGAGCTGGTTCGAATCAGCCAAACTGATCGTGATGGGCGGCTCTTTTGTTGAAGTCGGTGGCCACAATATTCTCGAAGCCGCTCACTTCGGCAAAGGCGTGTTGTTTGGACCACACATGAAAAACTTTGCCGAAGAAAGCGACTATTTATTAAAACAGGATGGCGCCATTCAGTGTGAGTCTTACGATGTTCTGCAATCGCAAATGAAACGACTATTAGATGACTCTACCGCATTACACAAACTGCACCTTAAAGCCCGAAAAGCAGTGCGGCCGTTCGCAAATGTGATGAAAGATTATGCGGATAAACTGGTATAAAAACATACAAACCTTAAGATTTGAACCACAGAGACACAGAGAACACGGAGAAAAACTTTTTTTGGTTTGGGCTACGGCCCGATGAGGTCGGCGGTGTCGCTATCCTCCACACCGTCACTCCCGCGCAGGCGGGAGTCCATTGTTTAGGTACTTTACTGCAGACACTGGATTCCCGCCTTCGCGGGAATGACAACAAGAAATAACTAAAGATTTCCTCTGTGTTCTCTGTGCCTCTGTGGTTCAGTTTTTATCTTTCAGCTTTTAATCTTTTTTAGCTTTTATAACCCACCAACAACTGCTGCCAGTTTTCCTGGGTGTAATGCATTCCGGGATACGCCGCTTTGAACTTAAGCAAGGAACGTTGCAGTCGCACCAGGTTGAGCTGTTTCCAGCCTTCGCTCAGCAGACGCACCCGGCCCTTGTCGAAGTCGATCAGGTAGAACTGGTTAGCATCGAGTAGAATATTGCGCGCATTGAGATCGGCGTGATAAACGCTTTTTTCGTGAAAGCGCGCCAGCACCTGCCCGAGTTGTTGCCAGCGCTCGTCGGGCAAAGTCTGCGTGAACAGAAAATCGGCCAGCGGCATGCTGTTCTGAATCACAACCGTGATCAGGTCGGCACGATAGCTAAACGGACCGGCTTTACTGAAACTGGCCAGTACCGGCACCGGTGCGGGCAGTTCGAAGCGTTGCAGTGTTTTGAGCAAACACCATTCGCGAAAGCTGCGGGTTTTCTCCGGCACATAACCCAGATAGCGATCACCCATGATGTTGGCGACCATGCCGCCGCGCTGATAGTGCTTGAGCACCAGCTGCAGATCATTGTGCTGATAGAACACCGCCTCACCTCTGCCCGGCGCGGTCGTGCTGGTGCTGGGCGGGTGAAACAGTGACTCATCCGGATTCTCAATCAGAGCCGCATCGTATAGGATAGTGCGCTCACCCAATCGCTGGATTTTTACATTCTGCTCTGATGACTCTGTCACTCTCTACTCCGCCTCGGCGTGTCTGTATTTTGCGCCTGTCGGCACTCGGCGACGTGAGCCACGTGCTGCCGGTGCTGCGCACGCTGCAATATCACTGGCCCGATACCCGCATCAGCTGGATTATAGGCAAATCCGAGTTCGAGCTGGTGCGGCACATCACCGGGGTCGAGTTTATCATCTTTGATAAATCGGCCGGGCTCTCGGGCTATCGCGCGATTCGCCAGCAGCTTCGCAATCAGAAATTTGATCTGCTGCTGCACATGCAGGTGGCGCTGCGTGCTTCGGTGATCAGTTTGTTCGTCAAAGCAAAAATCAAACTGGGTTTTGACAAGGCGCGCGCCAAAGACCTGCAATCTCTATTTTGCAATCAGCAGATCACGCCCGATTCGACCCGCCAGCACGTGCTCGACAGTTTTCTCGAATTCCCCAAAGCCTTCGGCCTGTCTCCGCAACTGCAATGGGACTTACCGCTTTCCGAAGATGGAATCAGGGGTATGCGTGAAAAACTGGGTAACGCAGAGCAGGCCATTTTCGTAATCAATGCCTGCGCGGTGGCCAAGTCTCGCAACTGGCGCAACTGGCACGCCGAAGGCTATGCCGCGGTGGCCGATAATGTTGCCAGCACACATGGACTGCGCGTGGTGCTCAGCGGCGGGCCATCAGCCGAAGAACGCGCCATGGCCGAGCGCATCGTTGAGCTGTGCCAGCACAAACCACTGAACCTGGTCGGCCAGACCAGCCTGGGCGAACTGACCGCGCTGCTGAAACTGGCGAAAGCGGTGCTCGCGCCCGACACCGGCCCGGCACATATCGCCAGCGCGCTGGGCACCCCGGTGATCGGGCTGTATGCCGCGACCAATCCGCAACGCGCCGGGCCGTATAACTTCATGCAGTATGTGGTAAATCAGTACCCGCAGGCGCTGGAGAAATACAACGGTGTGTCTGTCGACGATGCGCCCTGGGGCACGCGCGTGCGCAATGACGAATGCATGTCGCTGATCAGGACAGAATATGTGATCGAGATGGTGGCTAGAGTGTTGCTGGAAAACCCATAGGCGAAAACCTTAAAAGCAAAAACCTGAAGACTGAACCACAGACTAATTTGACTGGATCAAATTGAACGCGTGTTTTTACGCGGCCCGTAGGGTGACTAATTTTGCCGGGAGCAAAATTGAACGCACGAAGTGCGGCCCAGAGGGTGAATTACAGGACGTAATTCATAACGGCAGGACGCCCGGAATAAACACGGAGAACACAGAGAAAGGCGATTTGGGGTTAAAAAACAAAAACTTAAATCAAAACCCTTTAGAACGAAACTGCTAGAAGCTTGAACCACAGAGACACGGAGTACACAGAGAAAAACAATGCTTCTGGTTTTAAACAACTAGCCATCAAGATTTGGTTTATGGCTTTTAACCTGATTCTCCTCTGTGTTCTCCGTGTCTCTGTGGTTCAGCTTTAGTCTTTGTTTTTAACCGAGACAAGTTTTCTCTGCGTGCCTCTGTGGTTCAGCTTCTAAAATATTTCGCTTCTGAATCTTATTTTTTGCAGCCCTGGTAAGCACTCTTATAGCCCGCTTCCTTGTGGATGGTGAACTGGTCTTTCACTTCGCCTTTATCGTTGATGAAGCGTTCGATGAGTGTGTTCCCGTCGATATCGATCACCAGGGTGCCGGTCTGGTGAAAGTCGATCGGCATCGCAGGATGGTTGAGAGGCCCGGTATCCACCTTGGATGCTGAACCGGCGATCACGTACACCGTGCCGGTGTGCGGCAGATTCCCGGCGGGCTTGATGTACTCTCTGTTTTTGTGATCGACACCGTCGGACACCACATTCTTTGCCCGGCTGAAATCTTTCGAAGTGCCGTACAGGCAATCGAGTAAATACGAGCGTTCGTACATGTGGCTGTGACCGCTCAGCACCAGATCGACGCCCCCGGCTTCTAAAATGGGGACAATGTTCTCGCGCATTTCGGTCATGCGGCCACGGCTGTCATGCGGATTGTCAGAATCATGCGTGCCCTTGCTATACGGTGGATGATGGAAGGCAGCGATGCGCCACTTGCTCTTGTCCTGCGCCAGATCGCGTTTCAGCCATTTCGCCATGGCGCCATCCGGTGCACGCGAGCTGTCCATCGAATCGAGCACGATGACGTGCACCTGGCCATAAGTGAATGAATAATAATGCTCAGTCCCGGAGGGCACGCCACCGGCTTCGCCGTGTTGTGGCAGGGTGAACACCTTGAAATAGGTCCAGCGTCGATCATCGTGATTGCCGTAGACCGGCCACAGCGCATGGTCTCTGAGCTGTTGCGCATAGGTGCCGAACAGGCTGGCCTGAAATTCTGCATTGGTTCCCGCGGCGTAGGCGATATCGCCCAGCGCCAGCCAGACGTCGAAATCGGGGTAGCCCGGGCGAGGATGCGCCGCGATCCAGTTCATCGCAGCATCACGCACCTGATTGGCTTTTGGACCGGCATCACCGGAATCCCCCATCACCCACATACGGACTGGGCGCGGGCTACCGGCGACCGGCAAAGTTCTGAACCAGCGCGGGTTACCACGGTCAGACTTCGAGTTTTTATCCGCCCCGTCGACCGCGAAGTAATAACGCGTGTCCGGGCTGAGACCATCGAGCTCAACGCTGTGAAGCAGTTCACCGTATTTCTCGGCCACTTTATGGTCGAGCTGATCGGGCCGAGTTCCATAGCGCACATCACCTTTGTCTGCGGCTTTGGTTTGCCAGCGCACCAGCATGCTATGGCTGGTGGGCATTTGCAGATAAGGCGCCCGAACACCACTGATTTCGCTACCCGTGTAAACTACGATAAAACGCGCCACAACATAGAAAACAATGAGTCCCAGAAAAACTTTTCCAATGAACTTCAGAACCCATTTGATGCGTTTTACCCAGATTCCCAATACTATCTCCAGTGAGCCCAACCGGGCTCCATGTTACACTATGCCGGCTATATTCGGCACCACAACCCACCGCCATTACTCATAATCAGTCAGTCGAAAAATCATGAAATCAATAATAAAACTATTGCCCAGGCTGCAGCTATTCTCTCTGGCAATGGTCTTATTATTCTGGCTGGTCGAGACCGTACTGCGAGTCGCCTTCTGGGTTCGTTTTCACCTTCCTTCAGACCCGGTGCCCGGCAAAGATCTGCTTTGGGCATTTTATCTGGGGCTAAAATTCGACTTACGCCTCGCCCTGTTTGCGGTGATCCCGATTTTGCTGCTGGGCTGGATCAGGCCGCTTCACCCGGTGTACAGTCGTTTTGGTCGCAAGCTCTGGCTGAGCTACGCGACTGTGCTGCTGTTCGCCCTGCTGCTGTTTTACACATTTGATTTCGGCTATTACGCCTATTTGCAAACCCGCATCAATGCGACTGCACTGAGATTTCTGTATAACCTGAAAACTTCAGCCCTGATGGTGTGGGAGAGCTATCCGGTCTTCCTCAGCCTGCTGGGTCTGCTGGCAGCCACTGCCGCCGGCATCTTCGTGCTGAGCAAGGCCAGTGCTCGCATCACGCCGATGCCGCAACAGTACAATCGCTGGTACAAAAAAACGCTGGTCGTGATTCTCACTTTTTTCATTACCATCTTCCTCGCCTATGGCAAATGGGCGTGGTTCCCGTTGCGCTGGAGCGATGCGTTCTTCAGTCCTCAGCCTTTTACCGGGCAACTCGCGACCAACCCGATATTGTATTTTTTCGATACCCTGAAAAACCGGGGAGATAGCTATAAACTCGCCGAGGTTCAAAAAGCGTATCCCTTGATGGCGCACTATCTTGGCGTCAAAAACCCTGACATCAATACCCTGAATTTCCGTCGCGATTATCATTTTGATAAAGACGCCAGTACTAAACCGATCAATGTTGTGCTGGTATTTCTTGAATCTTTTGCATCGTACAAAACCTCGCTGGAAAACAATCCGATTGCTTCCACGCCATCCATGCAGTACCTGGCGGACAATGGTTATTTCTGGAAAAACTATTTTTCACCGCAGACCGGGACTGCGCGTTCTGTGTGGGCGCTGGTCACCGGCAGTCCTGACGTAGAAAAAATAAAACCTCGTCACGTAACCCGTTG
>CAYRNH010000090.1:0-5710 GCA_964425515.1 uncultured Thiotrichaceae bacterium
CTCCCCCTGATACTCAAGCACGAGTGTAGCCACCCTGGTTTTGTTGTACACACTACCTGAGTCGCGCTTAGTGTTGCGATTGATTTTTTCCATGTCAAAGCCAAGCGCAGTCAATTTTTTATCGTCAAGCCATGATGGCGAACCATAATGTGTAAACTGATAGCCACGATCTCCGTAAGTATCCAGAGTTTGCCATGCCAGCGCTAAAGACAAGCCACTATTTTCATTACTCTTTGAATATGAATAGCGCACTGGCAGCTCGCGTTCTGTCAACTCGATACTGGTGAGCGGTTTACCTGATCGGTTATAGGCGATACCCGTCAGTGCAATAACATTGATCAATAGCAGAAACAGCACTGAGATAATTGTTAGTTTACGCATCAGTGATCTCCTTCAACTGACTTTGCAAACGAATACGTTTATAGACAAATAACAGCAATAGTGATGATAGCGCGATCACCAGGAAGAACAGATACTTCGGCATGATCAGCCACCACCAGTCGAAAAACTTGGTGTACAGGAAAATCACAAAAAAGATATTCCCTGTATTTACAACATCGGTCCACTGATAGCGAATACCCAGCGCAATTAACCCCGCACTGGCGATAAACCCGACCAGCTGATAGCCGCCCTCAATGATTGCATGATCCCCGGTCAGATAGCTGGCGTCGCCCCAGTTTGATAAAACCAGAACCGGGACGAGAAACATCAAGCAGCCAAAGACACGGTAGATCACTGCGAAACCGCTGTAGCGCCGTTGATTAAACCAGAGCGGAATTGCAAATATCAGCAGCGCCGGCAGAAAAAAGTTTTCCGGTCTTTCGCCCATGCTCAACCAGTACAAACCCGACCAGGTACCCACGCGAGCAGCAATAAAACCCGCAAGCGACAATATCCCCATTCCCAGCAAAAGCCGAACATCAAAGGCATAAGCCAACAGGAAGCCAAACGCCGCCCAGGCAAGCAGCGCCTTATCCGATGGTGTGACATTAAATATCTGACCCAGCATCACCAGATTAAGCACGAAACAGGCGAAGCTCAACATGGCCAGAAGCTTGGAAAAATAACCTGTGGCTTCACGGCTCGATACCCAGTAAGCGGCCAATAATGACAGCAACGGCGCACTGATCAGAATCACTACCTGAACCGGCGTGGTGAGGTAACCCCAGAATTGATAAAACAGAAAAAACACACTGGCTGCCAGCGCCAGCGCGCCAATGAAAGAAGCAATTTTCATCCCAATTGATAACTGCTTTTGACGAGAACTGGTATCGATATCGTAGGCTTGAGTTAAAGACTTCAGCAGTGCCTCATGATATTGACTGAGTGACGCACGTGGCTCGGTTTCAAGACTGAGTATCTGCTCCGCCTCTAGCTGTTGAAGCTCGTCGTAGAATGCCTGAATCTGGTCTGCTCGATTTTGAGCGGTCTGTTTATTATCCATAATACACATGTACTCATATTGAGTGGTCTGATACAGCGATCTTTGCTATTTACAGGCATATATAGCATGACTGCAACTGTTTATTTGCAGAAAGTGACCTGGCGCCCTGTTATCAACTCAATCCCAGGCCATTATATTCAAGCTTGCGGTAATGAGGCAGCAAAGGCATCTCGACCAGTTTTGCCAGCGCTGCTGCTCGTGCATCCAGCTCTGACGAGTGCAAAGTCACCGCACTTTTACAGCAAAACATAATGCAGTTACGTTCACCCGAATCATGCACAATGATCTTGTCAAAAAAGCTATCGATAGTATCCATCAACACAGAACCGCGATACGGTTTCTGGTGAAAATTTAACACCAGACAACCCGATTCGCTCAATGCCTGATAACAGGCAACAATAAAATCCTGCTGCGCCTGGCACGCCGACATGCCGGCCGCTTCGTATAAATCACTAAAAATAATATCGCAGCTGCCTTGCTTAAGCTTCTTCATATACGACAAGGCATCAGCATTGATGACCTGAAGATTGTCCGACCGCGGCAAATCAAACCAGTCATACGCAATATCGATCACAGCCTGACGTAACTCAATGACAGTAATGGATGACTGCGGATAATGATGACTCAAACAATGCACCAGCCCACCGCCACCCAGACCCAGCAACACCATACGCCTGGCATCGCTAAACAATAATCCCAGCAACATAATCTGTGTGTATTCGTGTATCAGGTAACTGGGTTTTTCCATCGACACGCAGCTCTGCTCAAGGCCCGAGCCAAAACTCAGCAATCGTTTACTACCTCGTTGAGTAACCACAATAGAACCATCGCTATCTTCTGTGCGATAGAGTTCTCTACCCATTAAAGTAGCCTGATTGATACGTGCGCCGTGCTGGATGGGTTTCATTGAGAAACATATCTACCTGGTGAGTTGCGGCGTTGCGCCCAGGATTGCACGTACATCTTTAGGTATTGACTGGCCTAAACAACCATCAATAGCTTCATTTGTTGGTGCAGATCTTTTTGCATCTCTGTATAAATTAATCAGTCTGTTTAAATCTGCGATTTCCTGTAATGGACCATTAATTTCCCGCCTGGTGTTTTCACGCATCCATTTAAGAACATCAGAAAAACTGTAAATCGCAACTGCATTATCATAAATAGGAGAAGGAAATGCACCATGACTTTTATCGACCAGTTTTCGAATCGCCTGTCGCGTAACATCTAATATGTTTGCTACGTCTGTAATGCCCACCAGGTCAGGAGAAGCCTCAAGCAATACCACACCGTCAATTGCATCTTTTACATTAAGAATCGCACTGTATACTGCGCTTTGAGCAGAATCAGCTTCTCGGATAAATTCAAGTGAAATATGCCCTGGGTGCCCTACTCCAACTAGCGCATCATCGCAGCCGGCCTCAGCTAATGCTTCAATATATTCTTCTGGATTGGCATCAGGATCAGGCAGCTTAAACTTCAATGTAAATTCATATTCACTCATTCTCTTTCTCTTTTTGCTTATCTCTTGCCTTTATGCATCTATCAACCTGTCGCTTCAGCTGCATAGCGTGATTGGTGGGAGAAGCTGGTGTACTCCAGATACTGGTAATACACCTTTCACTACTAATGCAGGGTTTGTCCTTTGTTGGGCAATATATGCGCCCCCAGGCATGGGCACTATTCCCTTTGCTTTTCTCAATTCTCCAACCCTTGCTTTCTGCGTACTGGAGAGCTGCTTCAATATCCTTATTGGAGTGTTTATTCCTGGGCATTTTGTTTTCAGTTGTCAGCTACAACGCAAGTGTAGACAACCGGCCAAAGGTTGTCAACTGACAACCTTTGGCCGGTTGATTAATATTTATTATTATCAACTACTTATATTTATAGTGTGAACAAAGAGTGTATTTATCGTGGTCTGCCTCTAATCGATTAACGCTCTCCTTTGCGTTTTGCCCGGCTGGTAGCCTGCGCCTGCAATGGATCATCGGGCCAGTGGTGTTTGGGATAACGGCCTTTCATATCTTTTTTCACATCATGATACGAACTCTGCCAGAAACCGGCGAGGTCCTGGGTGATCTGCACCGGGCGCTGCGCCGGTGACAGCAAATGCAATAACACCGCGATCTTGCCCTGGGCGATACGCGGGGTATCAGCGAGACCAAACATTTCCTGCAAACGCACCGCCAGCACTGGCGGGAAGTGTGCATAGTCGACGCGGATGCGCGAACCGCTGGGCACGGTGATATGTGTTGGCAACAGTTGTTCGAGTTGCTGCTGTTGCGGCCAGGACAACTGCGCCAGCAATATCGCGGTCATATCCAGCCGCGAAAGATGCGACAAACGTGACATGTTTATTAGATAAGGTTGCAACCAGTCGTCGAGCGAAGCCAGCAAGGCGGCATCACTCACATCCGGCCAGCTCGGATCGAGCTGCTCGTACATAAACAACATACGCGCACGCAACGCCTGCGCAGCATCGTTCCAGGGCAAACACGCCAGGCCGCGTAAACGAATCCCTTCCAGCAGTGCTGCTGCTATCGCATCCGGATCAACATTCTGTATTGCGGCATCATCGATCACCACCTCGCCGATGCGTTGTTGCACGCGCGCATGCACTGCGGCCTGGCGATCATCCCACTGCACCAGCGTGTGTGGCTGGATGAGTTCGTTGTGATACTGCAACAGCTGTTCGCGGTGAATACCGGCAGCGAGAAAAATACGCGCTTCGCGGGCACCGTCGAGATGCGCGGCGACGATAAACTCGTGCGTCGATAATGGATCACCCTCATTTAACAGCGCGCCGCGACCATTGCTCAATAGATAACGCGAAGAGCTGTCACGACGACGGCCGATGCGGTCCGGATAGGCATAGGCCAGCACCACACCCAGCAGATGGATATCTTCACCTGAGGGCTCTGCCTTAACTTTTAACTGTTGCTGATAGTGCGCCGACGATTGCTGCGCCTGGCGCAATGCACTCCTGTCGATATTATTAGCCTGTGTTTTGTCACGCATGGCATCGACCCGCAGTTGCAAATCGCTCTCACGTTGCATGCCGCGCAGAATGTCACGATCACCCAGGATCGCAGCCACCTCGCACGCCAGCACACCGGCGCCGATGGCTTTGGCGCAAAGCAGCATGTGCGCCAGCCGTGGATGCACACCCCACTGCGCCATCGCTTTGCCGTGTGGCGTGATCCTGCTTTCCTGATCCAGCGCCCCGAGTTGCTGCAATAAATCCTTAGCCTGCGCGACATGCGGCGCGGGCGGCGCATCGATCCAGCGCAGCGCGTTGACATCGCCCACACCCCACTGCGCCAGCTCCAGCAACAAGGGCGCAAGATCGGCGTCCAGCATTTCTGCAGGGGTTTGCGCTAACAGGTTCGCGCTCGGGCTCCACAGGCGATAACACACACCGGCCTGCAATCGTCCGGCACGGCCGCAGCGTTGATCGGCACTGGCCTGTGATACCGGCAGCGTCACCAGTTGCGTCAAACCGGTGTTGGGATCAAACCGCGGCAAGCGCATCAGCCCGCTATCGATCACGATACGAATGCCTTCAATCGTCAAGCTGGTCTCGGCAATGGCGGTAGCCAGCACAATCTTGCGTTGGCCTTCGGGCGCCGGTTGAATCGCGGCATCCTGTTCCTTTGCCGTGAGCTGGCCAAACAGCGGCGCCAGTAAAACATCATCACCGAGCTTTGCTTCCAGCAAGGCCGCAGCCACCTGGCGGATCTCGCCGGCACCGGGCAGAAACACCAGCATACTGCCAGGTTCTTCCTGCAATACATGCATGATGCGCTGCGTAACTTCCGCAAGGAAACCACGCCGCTCGCGCGCAAAGTGGTGCTTCAAAGTATAATGATGAATCGCCACCGGATAACTGCGACCTTCGGACGTTAATATCGGCGCGTCGTGCAGCAACGTGGAAACCGCCGCCCCATCGAGGGTCGCCGACATCACGATGATCCTCAGATCCTCGCGCAGCCCCTGTTGCGAATCGATACACAGCGCCAGGCCCAGATCAGAATTCAGATTGCGTTCGTGAAACTCATCGAAGATCAAAACGCCATAGGCGTCCAGCGCCGGATCATCCTGCATCAGTCGGGTGAGAATGCCTTCGGTCACCACTTCAATGCGTGTTTTCGGCCCGACCTTGTGATCAAAGCGCACCCGATAACCCACGGTCTCGCCCACGCGCTCATTCAGAGACTTCGCCATAAACCGCGCCGCGGTACGCGCCGCCAGACGACGCGGTTCGAGCAT
>CAYRNH010000090.1:5810-8905 GCA_964425515.1 uncultured Thiotrichaceae bacterium
ACTTCGCCATAAACCGCGCCGCGGTACGCGCCGCCAGACGACGCGGTTCGAGCATTATAATTTTTTTATTCGCTAGCCAGACACAATCGAGCAACGAAAGTGGAACCCGCGTGGTCTTACCTGCACCGGGCGGCGCCTGCACCACCACACTGGCGTGTGTATTCAGCGTGGCAACCAGGCGCGGTAGAAGTTCATCGATGGGAAAAGACATAGCTGGCTATAGTATCGCAGAAACCGCTGATCAGAATAACAGGGTACGACTGTCATCCTGAGCTGCTGTTGCGAAGGATATTATACCTCTCTGGTAAGCGGTTCTTCTTCGCAGGAAACCCGGGGTATAGCGCAAGGTCAACAGGTGGCCTGTGGTAAAATTAAAGACCGATTACGGGGTAAGTCGTATTGTGATGAAAAAAGCACTCTTGCTGATGATGATTGCGCTGCAAAGCTCCCCTGCTCTGGCACTAACATCTATAACCGACCTGTTTAAAGATAAAAACGGCGTCAGAAACTGGCAGCACCTGGCCAATTATACCGGCGGCACGCTGCTGATTCTGTTACTGATTGTGACCATCTACCTGTTTATCGCCCGGCGCAAAGCGTACAAGGCGAACAAGGAATTAACAGCTATTCGCAATGAACTGGAGAAGCGGGTGCAGGAGCGAACCGCAACGCTGGATCAGTCCAATCAAATGCTTCAGGAAAGTAATCGACGCCTGGAGGATGAGATATCGAAGCATGTGATTACTGCCGAGCAATTACGCTATTCCGAGTCTTATATCAAAGACATTCTAACCTCGATGCCGTTGATGCTGGTCGGCCTGGATGAAAACGGCTGCGTCACTCACTGGAACAAGCAGGTTGAAGATGTTTCTGGAATACCATCAGAAGAGGCACGGGGTAAAACGTTGTGGGAAGCTTATCCGCAGTCGACTGTTCTCCCCGAGCATATCCAGCAAGCAATCGAACAGAACAAAATCATTCATCTCAAGCAGAGCCTGCGCAGCCTCTATCACTTCGATGTCACTATTTACCCGTTACAGGAACAAAAGTCCGGGGTGGTGATCCTGGTCGATGATGTTTCAAAGCAGGCCGCTGCCGAAAAGATGCTAATTCATAATGATAAAATGTCATTTATGAGTGAACTGGCCTCGACCATGGCGCACGACATCAACCTGCCGCTGCAGGCACTGATGATGGACCTGAAACGTTTTCAGCGGATCATAAGCGGTGCGAGTCAACCGCAGCAGATCTCCGACAGTGATCAGGCACAACAGCTCAATACCATATTCGTCGGCATGTCTGCCAAGGCCGAACAGGTCGCGACCATTATCAGTAATTTGCTGGCCTTTGCCCGAAGCCGTAAGGGCAAAAAACAGATGGCCGATATTGTTGATGTCATGGAACACACCATCAGCCTGGCCAATGAAGTCATTGCCATCACGGATGAGCTGCCCTTTAACCAGATAAAACTTGAGCGCAAGTTCGAAAAAAACCTGCCCCTGGTGCCCTGCTACATCACAGAACTACAGCAGGTTTTCCTCAGCCTGTTTCGTCATGCCTGTAATGCCATCACGCTGAAAAAAGAAACCGAAGGCTTCGAGCCCACAATCAAAATTGTTCTGTCTAAAAGTTATGACAATCTGTGGATCAAAATCCAGCACAACGGACTGGGACTAACATCAGAAGAACAGATGAATTTGTTCGAACCGCTCTTTACCGGCAAATCTGCAGCAGAAGGTTTTGACGCCGGACAACGCCTGTCTTTCTCGTATTACATCGTGACCGAACAACATCAGGGTAATATGGCGGTAACCTCCGATGTGGAACTGGGATCAACCATTCATATTCAGTTGCCGATCAGCATTGATGCCTTAAACGCAACGCCTCGGAACAAGCCTTAGTCGAAGGAAATGACTATCGGTTAATTGTGAAGATCAATTACCCCTGGCGAATTGTTTATATACGATTTATTGGTACGCATGAACAATATGACAAGATTGATGTGGTGAGCCGTTGGACCCAGTCGGTGACAGACCACGATCATTTGGTCTGTCAGATCGATAGTTTTTCGATATATTTATACATCTAACAAACTTGATCTGGGCCAAGAATTCCACACCCGGACAGTGCCATGCTTATAGACGAGAAATGAAATGGGAGGTGTTGTATGACAAAGCATGCCAAAGATCAACGCGCGTATCCGCCAACGCACAAAGACATTTACCAGAGCAAGGGCAAATACCCGGAACCAGGCGTTTGCAGCGGGTGCGGCGCTGTCTATCACAAGGGCAGATGGCAATGGGGCAAGGCCGCAGCCAATGCACATAGACATGTATGCCCGGCCTGCCAGCGCATACATGATCGGGTACCTGCCGGGGTCGTCAGCATTAGCGGTGCGTTTTTTGATGAACATCGCCAGGAGATTCTGGGCCTGATACATAATATTGAAGCCAGGGAAAAAGTTGATCATCCCCTGCAACGCATTATGAGTATTCACAGTGATGATCACGGCACCGAAATTGCCCTGACCGACTTTCACATCACTCACGCCATTGCAGATGCGCTGACAAATGCTTATCAGGGAACGACAGACGCCGACTTCACCGAAAAGAATGATGTGATGCGTATCAACTGGACCCGGTAGGTATTCGCTACTGATCAAAACCCGGGTCGGTAACTGCGATCTGAGCCCGGGTTTTTGTAGCCATTCAAACCGCCTGCATCCGCTACAAACTCATGATCAATCGCGACCTGCCGCCGATTGTTATCTATCAGAGGATTTCAGGCAAAGATAAAGGCGCTCGTCCTGCCAGTCGTGTCTCATTACCTGATCGGTTGATCCTTTACCGCCGCCGTGGTGACATCAAGCTGTTGCATCGAGTTTGATATCGTCGCGTTTGCATGAGCCAGGTAGATAGAACCGCTGGTGTTGATAAAAACACCGTATAAATCTTCCTCACTTATGCTAAAACCTGAAAACCCTTTGATGTCAGCAGGCAAGCTCCCCTGGTCGCTGCTCACGGTATCGGTGGCCGCATCGTAGATACTGATATCGCCACCGGTAATATTGCCGGAACCATCGAGCGCAAATTTAT
>CAYRNH010000091.1:0-8878 GCA_964425515.1 uncultured Thiotrichaceae bacterium
GTGCCAGCAACAATCACATCGCTGGCTGCGTAGGCGCGCGCAATCACGAGGTCAAAGTATATCGCACGACCCTGCTCAATGGGTCGATAATCTTCGATGCGCTGGTTCACCACTTCGACATTGTCCAGCCCCAGCATCAATTTGGCCTGGGTTAAAAACCGGGTCTTTTTACCAATACAGTCATTCAGCACCATGCGGATATCCGGTCGGCATAATGCCAGCGGTATCCCCGGCAGGCCGGCGCCGGTACCCACATCAATCAGCGAGTGAGCATCACCCAGATACGGCAGCACAGCGAGCGAATCGAGCAGGTGTTTACTCACCATTTCGGCGGGGTCGCGAACCGCGGTTAAATTGAAAGCTTTATTCCAGTGATTAAGCAGGTCGATATATTCAATCAGCTTTTCTGGCACACCAGCGGGCAGGCTCAGCTGCATGGCGCTGAGCCCCTGATTCAATTCATCTAGCAATGGCTGTGACATCGATCTATTGTCGCATGCTCGGAGTTAAACCGCTGTGCCCGCAAGCTGTCGCAACATTAGCCGGTAGATTTTTTCAGATGCACCATTAACAGTGAAATCGCAGCTGGCGTAACGCCGGGGATACGTGATGCCTGACCGATAGTTTCGGGCTTTTGCTGGTTAAGTTTCTGACAGACTTCCGCCGAGAGGCCTCGCACCAGTTGATAATCCGCAATCTTGCTGATTGAAGTAGCTTCGTGACTTTTTGCTTTTTCAATTTCGTTAAGCTGACGATCCAGGTAACCTGAATATTTAGCCTGAATTTCAACCTGTTCTTTAATCGCCAGGCCAGCGCTTTCTGTTATGTCTTCACTTATTTCTGCGCTGCCAATGATTGAAGACAATGTTGTGTAATCCATTTCGGGACGACGCAGCACTTCGCTGGCCTTGTAGTCGCGCGCCAGTGGCTTGCCCAGTTTTTCTGAAATCGACTTGCCTGCAACAGAATGCGGTTGTATCACCATGCTGCTCAGGCGTTGTTGTTCTTTTGTGATTGCTTCACGCTTCCCTTCAAACGCGCGCCAGTGTGTGTCATCTATCAGACCGAGTTCGCGTGCGGTTTCGGTTAAGCGCAGGTCGGCATTGTCTTCGCGCAAAATTAGTCTGTATTCTGCGCGCGAGGTAAACATGCGATACGGTTCCAGCGTACCCATCGTAACCAGGTCATCGACCAGCACACCGATGTAGGCCTGATCGCGTGTCGGTACCCAGGCCTCTTTTTCCTGTACCAGGCGTGTCGCATTGATGCCTGCGAGTAATCCCTGTGCTGCGGCTTCTTCATAACCGGTGGTTCCGTTGATTTGCCCGGCGAAAAACAAACCGCTGATGTATTTTGTTTCCAGTGACGCTTTCAAATCGCGCGGATCAAAATAATCGTATTCGATGGCATAACCCGGACGCGTAATGTGTGCATTTTCAAAACCTTTGATCGTACGCACAAACTCAAACTGCACATCGAAGGGCAGGCTGGTGGAAATGCCATTGGGATAGACTTCGTGCGTTTTCAGGCCTTCGGGTTCAATAAAAACCTGGTGCGAATCTTTATCAGCAAAACGCACGATCTTGTCTTCGATCGAAGGACAATAGCGCGGGCCGACACCTTCGATGATACCGCTGTACATCGGTGAACGGTGCAGGCTGTTGCGCAACAATTCATGGCCGCGTTCATTGGTGTGCGTGATGTGACATTCAATCTGTTGTGGATGCTCGCTAGCCGATCCAGTAAATGAAAACACCGGTGTCGGTGTATCACCCGGCTGCGCCTTCAGGCCTTCATAATTAATACTGCGGCCATCGATACGCGGCGGCGTGCCGGTTTTCAGACGACCCACGCGAAACGGCAGTTCACGCAAACGATTGGCCAGTGCAATCGATGGCGGATCGCCGGCGCGTCCGCCCGAATAATTTTTTTCACCAATATGGATCTTGCCTGATAGAAATGTACCCACGGTGAGTACCACGGCTTTCGCGGAAAAGCTCAGTCCCATCTGGGTGATCACACCGGTGACATGCTCGCCTTCAACAATCAGGTCATCGACCGCCTGCTGAAAAATCGATAAATTCGGCTGGTTTTCCAGCACTTCGCGCACCGCAGCCTTGTACAACACGCGGTCGGCCTGAGCACGAGTAGCCCGCACTGCCGGTCCTTTGCTGCTATTTAAGGTACGAAACTGGATGCCGCCGCGATCCGCAGCCTTCGCCATCACCCCGCCCATGGCGTCGATTTCTTTCACCAGATGGCCCTTGCCAATACCGCCGATGGCCGGGTTGCAGCTCATCTGCCCCAGAGTTTCTATATTATGGGTCAGTAACAGCGTGTTCGCGCCCATACGCGCAGCAGCAAGCGCGGCTTCGGTGCCAGCGTGGCCGCCGCCAATGACGATAACATCAAATTGTTCGCTATAATGCATGTGCTATAACCGTACGCTCAAATCAAAGAGTGAATTATATTCCATATCAGTGGCTTGCGTGCATACCTCACGAATAGTCGGGATTTACCAGCGCGGTTTATTGTATGCTTTGCGGTATCCCGGGCCGAGATTTTTTGACATGGGCAGCCGGGTATATTAGCAATCAATAATTTATTTATATAGTATTCAGTAATACTAATTGGCCAGACAGCACATTTTTAGGCTAAATCCCCGGCCCGCGAAAGCCCATAGGAAACGATATGTCCAGACCGTTGCACGACCCGCTGTCAAAATCGATCGATGAAAACAGCCGACTCGAGGTCAAAAACACCACCTGTTATATGTGTGCCTGCCGCTGTGGCATCCGCGTCACCGTCCGCGATGGCGAAATTCGCTATATCGAGGGCAATCCCGAGCACCCATTAAACAAAGGTGTGATCTGCGCCAAAGGCGCCTCCGGGATCATGAAGCAGTATTCACCCGCACGCCTGGGCCAGCCACTGATGCGCAAAGCCGGCAGCGACCGTGGCGCCGGTGCTTTTGAAGTGGTGAGCTGGGAAAAAGCCTTCGGTATTCTCGAAGAACGCCTTGCCCATATTCGCCATACCGACCCCAAACAGTTTGCGCTGTTCACCGGCCGTGACCAGATGCAGGCGCTGACCGGCCTGTTCGCCAAACAGTTCGGCACGCCAAATTATTCGGCCCATGGTGGTTTTTGCTCGGTCAACATGGCGGCCGGCATGATCTACACCATCGGTGGCTCGTTCTGGGAGTTCGGTGGCCCGGATCTGGAGCGCGCAAAATTATTCGTCATGATCGGCACCGCCGAAGACCATCATTCCAACCCGATGAAAATCGAGCTGTCGAAATTCAAGCGCAACGGCGGCAAATTCATCGCCATCAACCCGGTGCGCAGCGGTTATGCTGCAATTGCGGATGAATGGGTGCCGATTAAACCCGGCACAGACGGCGCGCTGTTCATGGCGCTGATCAATGAAATCATCAAGCAGGGCCTGTACGACCGCGATTTTCTTATCAAATACACCAACTCGGCCGAGCTGGTGAATATGGATGAAGCCTCCAGCGAGCACGGCATGTTCGTGCGCTACGAAGTACCTAAAGAAGAAGGCTGTTTCGATCCGCAGAACAAGCTCTGGTGGGACCGTAATCTGGACAAGCCGGTGGTCATGCACACAGAGGATTCCGATCCGTACCTGCTGGGTGAATTTAAGCTCGACGATGGTACCCCGGTAAAAACCGCGTTCCAGCTGCTGGTCGATCGGGTCAAGGATTACACCCCGGAATGGGCCTCGGAAATCACTGGCATCCCGGCCGAAACCATCCAGCGTCTGGCGTATGAAATGGGCATCACCGCGCGCGATGAGCAGATCGAGCTACCTATCGCCTGGACCGATGCCTGGGGCAAGGAGCACGACCGCATCACCGGCAACCCGGTGGCTTTCCATGCGATGCGCGGTCTGGCTGCACACTCCAACGGTTTTCAGACCATTCGTGGCCTTTCTATATTAATGAGTATCCTCGGCACCATCGACCGACCCGGTGGTTTCCGCCACAAAGCGCCGTTCCCGCGACCGATTCCGCCCTGCGCGAAAACCCCGACCGGGCCCGAAGCGGTGCAGCCCGACACTCCTTTGGATGGAATGCCACTAGGCTGGCCAGCCGATCCAGATGATCTGTTTGTCGATGACAAGGGCGGGCCGGTGCGCATCGACAAGGCGTTTTCCTGGGAATACCCGCTGGCAGTGCACGGCCTGATGCACAATGTGATCACCAATGCCTGGCGCGGTGACCCGTACAAGATTGATACCCTGTTAATTTTCATGGCCAACATGGCCTGGAATTCGAGCATGAACACCGAGCAGGTGCGTAACATGCTCAACGACAAAGATGAAAACGGCGAATACAAAATCCCGTTCATCGTGGTCTGCGATGCGTTTGAATCCGAAATGGTCAGCTTTGCCGATCTGGTGTTGCCTGATACTACTTACCTCGAACGCCACGATGTGATGTCGATGCTCGACCGCCCCATTTCTGAATACGATGGCCCGGTCGATTCGGTGCGTATTCCGGTGGTACCGCCGAGCAAGGAATGTAAACCTTTCCAGGAAGTGCTGATCGAACTCGGCTCGCGTTTAAAGCTGCCTGCGTTCGTCAATGCTGATGGCTCGCGTAAATTCCGCGACTATCCCGATTTCATTATCAACTACGAAACCGCGCCTAATTCGGGTATCGGTTTTCTCGCTGGCTGGCGCGGCAAGGGCGGCGAAAAATTCATGAAAGGAGAGCCTAATCCGAAACAATGGGAAATGTACGAAAAGAACAACTGCGTATTTCATTACAAGCTGCCCAAATCGTATCAGTACATGCGCAACTGGAACCAGGGTTATCTGGAATGGGCCAAGCGTCACAGCCTGACGCGTTACGCCGAACCGATCAACATCCATATTTATTCAGAAGTGCTGCAAAAATTCAGGCTGGCTGCGCAAGGTAAATCGGACGGCAAACAGCCGCCCGAACATTTGCGCACGCGCATAGCTGAACATTTTGATCCGCTGCCGTTTTATTCAGAACCGCTGGAAACCCTGGCCACCGATTTGCGCAAGTATCCGCTGAACGCGATCACTCAGCGGCCGATGGCGATGTATCATTCCTGGGATTCGCAAAATGCCTGGCTGCGCCAGATTCACACGCACAATTATCTGCACGTGAACAGCAAAACCGCGCGTGCAGCTAACATTGAAGATGGAGCATGGATGTGGGTCGAGTCCATGCACGGTAAAGTACGTTGTATGTGCCGTTATTCTGAAGCCGTCGAACCGGGCACGGTCTGGACCTGGAACGCGATTGGCAAAGCCTCGGGCACCTGGGGCCTGAGTAAATCTGCCAATGAATCAAACAAGGGCTTTTTGTTAAACCATCTGATCAGCGAAGAACTGCCGGAACGGCCCGATGGTGAGCGTTTTTCCAATTCGGATCCGCTCACCGGTCAGGCGGGCTGGTACGATGTACGCGTGTGCATCTATCCTGCGGCGGCTGATGACGCCAAAGAAACCTGGCCGCAATTTAATGCGCCCGAACAAATGCCCAATACAAAACGCAAAGCGTCACACTGGCTGAAATATTTTGCCGGCGGGAAAAAATCATGAAACAACTCGCGCTCGTCATTGACCTGAATGTATGTGTCGGCTGTCACGCCTGCGTGACCAGCTGCAAGGAATGGAATACCTCCGGCAGCGCTGGCTTCATGTCGGACTACGATCCTTACGACAAAGACCCGACCGGCACTTTTTTTAACCGTGTACAGACGTTTGAAGTGGGTGAATACCCGAACACGCAAACCGTGCATTTTCCCAAGAGCTGTTTGCACTGCGAAGAGCCGCCTTGCGTGCCGGTATGCCCTACCGGCGCCAGTTATAAACGCCCGGAAGACGGCATCGTGCTGGTCGATTATGACAAGTGCATCGGCTGCAAATATTGTTCCTGGGCCTGTCCCTACGGTGCACGCGAACTGGATGAAAACCTGAAGGTGATGAAAAAATGCACCCTCTGTGTCGATCGCATTTACGATGAAGCGCTGCCCGAAAGCGAACGCAAACCAGCCTGCGTGCTCGCCTGTCCGACCAGCGCGCGTCTGTTCGGAGATGTGAACGATCCGGAATCCAATGTCTCGGTCAATATTCGCCAGAACGGTGGCTATCAGTTAATGCCCGAATGGGGTACCAAACCCGCCAACCATTATCTGCCACGGCGTCAGACCAGCATCACGATACACAAAGACGAGCTCACGCGTGTGGACAACCCGCTGAAGAAAGAACGTCAGCTACCAATGCCGGGCAAAGACGAACAAACGCTGGACGATATCACCAGCTGGTAATTATTTGAGGAACCACCATGCATCCTGCTTTTTCTGTTATTTTTTTGACCACTCTGATTGGTGCCGGCCAGGGATTATTTCTGGCGCTGTACACAGGTCAGCTGTATTCTGTTTTTAATGTGTTACCGACACAAAACTCTCAGCAGTTTTATGCACTCGGCAGTTTGCTCGCGTTGATTTTTCTTATTGCCGGGCTGGTCTCTTCGTTTTTTCATCTCGGTCACCCGGAACGCGCCTGGCGATCAGCCGCTATGTGGCGGACTTCCTGGTTATCTCGCGAAGTAATTGTGCTGCCTGCTTTTATCGGCACGACAGCGATTTATGGTCTGGTGCATTATTTTAATTTGAATCCGGTGTTATTCAGCATCAGCGGCACTTTCAATGTTGATGTTTCATTGCTCATCGGCGCAATTGATACCGCGCTGGCATTTTTATTGTTTGTGTGTACCGGCATGATCTACGCCTGTATTAAATTTTTGCAGGAATGGGCCAGTCCGCTGACCGTGATTAACTACACCCTGTTGGGCACAGCTTCTGGTTTTACTCTGGCAACGCTGTTTGCCACAGCGATTCATTCTGAGTTGGTTAGTTTTTATGCCGGCTGGGCGATTATTATTACTCTAATGGCATTTATCAGCCGCAGTATATCTCTGATTCGAAACACCAGGATTAAATACAAATCCAGCCTTGCTACTGCTATTGGTATCAGGCATTCGCGCATTCAGCAAAAATCGCGCGGGTTTATGGCGGGCTCATTCAATACACGGGAATATTTTCACGGCGCGTCCAGGCTGTTTATGAAAAACATCAAGTGGTTATTTATTCTGCTGGTATTTGTTCTGCCATTGCTGCTGCTCAGCATGGGCCTGAGTCAGGCCAGCATTACCGTGTTTCTTCTGGCATTTGTCTCACAGTACATTGGCTTACTTGTGGAGCGCTGGTTTTTCTTTGCCCAGGCCAATCACCCGCAAAACCTGTACTACCAGACCATTTAGCGCTATACGATATTTTTGGGATAATCAAAACTTAAAAGCGCGCCCCGGGTGATGTCCTGCCAGCGTGCTGAATCGAACTGGATGCAGCACATCCCGCAGGTGGGCACATTTTCGATAGCCATCCCGCACAGCTGGTTAACCACTTCTGTTATCGCCGGGTTGTGTGCGACACACAAAATATAGTGTTTTGCTTCATCAAGACTTCGCAATGCTGACAATAGCGCCTCTTTTCTAAAACAGTACAGGTTGTCATCTATCATTATCTCGGACAGAGCGTAGTCTAATTCCCGCGCGATTAATGTTGCCGTGGTAATCGCCCTGGTCGCCGGACTGCTGACTATCAAATCTGGTCGCCCGTACTGATTTGCGATACGCAAACCCATCACCGGTGCGTCACGCAAGCCGCGCGGATTTAATGGACGCTCCGCATCATTCTTCACGGGTATATCCCAGCCCGATTTTGCGTGGCGTAGGAGGATTAGTTTTTTCACTCGCCCATATAACGTTTGCGCTTGTTAGCTTTGAGTTTTTCGGTGTCGACAATAACAAATCCATCGACACAGTCGGAAAAATCCGGGTCGATATTAAAGTCGCTGAAAATCACTCCGTCCTGTTCGCATACTTCTGTGTATTGCTTATACAGTGTCGGCACAGAATACCCGAGCATGCTGAGCATCGATTTCAGTTGTTTAAAATCGCTTTTATAATCGCTGCCACTGAACTTGAGCTCCAGCTTGTTCCTCTGGTTCCATTCGACAGGATAAGGATATAGTGCTGACACTGGTTTTTCTTCCGCGCCAAAATATAGCGTGTAAAAATATACCAGCAAATCCCGGGCAGATTGTGAATAGCTGTTGCTGATACTGACCGGCCCGAATAAATAACGGTATTGAGGGTTACGCTTCAATAATGCACCTATACCAAACCAGAGGTAGTCGAGGCTTCGCTTGCCCCAGTATCTGGGCTGAACAAAACTTCTGCCCAGCTCAAGACCGCGATACAGATACGGTTTCATCGCCCTGTTGTACATAAAGAGCGAGCTGGTGTATATGCTGTCCAGCCCCGCTGTTGATAGCACCGTGTTAGTGTCACACAGGCGATATGCGCCGGCAATTTCCAGTTCAGCCTCATCCCACAATATCAGATGCATGTAACTGCTATCGTATTTATCTACATCGCGTTTTTTACCGGTGCCTTCGCCCACCGCGCGAAAAGACAGTTCTCGCAATCGCCCAATTTCTCGCATGATAGATGTGTCGGGCTGATAATGAAACAGATATATTTGTTTACCATCCTCGGTTTCACCCAGCAGTTCGCATTTCTTTAATTCCTTTCTCAGGCGTTGCCGGCATTCCGGATGTGCAATCGCCTCACTGGTTTTGAACACTGCTGGCCGATTTGAGCCCAGCATATAGATATGCCGTCTGAACAATGCGGCCGTATCGCGTAAATTTACGTTTGGTTGTCTGAAGCATTCCTGCTCAATTTTTTCGCCTACTGTGAAAACAATAGACTTGTTTTCCTGTTTGAACATTTCATGGACCAGCCAGAATGTTG